>CAZLTR010000072.1:1441-14303 GCA_964562415.1 uncultured Hyunsoonleella sp.
AACAAGATGCTATAAAGCATTAAGTGTAGACTTATTTTTAACCAAACTTGTTTTTATAATTTTTGTAGTGTAATCGCTAGCGGGCTGCCCATCATCCTCTAGGCGCTTGACTAGTAACTCTGCTGCTTTAGCCCCAATTTTCTTAGCATGTTGGCGTATAATGGTTAACTTAGGCACCGAGTGGTTAGACACCGATTTGCTAGAAAAGCCAATTACAGAAATGTCCTGTGGCACTTTGCGTTTAAAGTTACGCGCCATATTTATAGCGATAACACCAGAAGCACTATCGGCCGCAATGACACCATCTATAGAAGTATGTTTTTTATACAGCTGTTTTATTTTTTCTTGAGTATCGTCGCCTTTTTTAATGCGCAACACCAAAGGCTCTAAGCCTTGCTCTAACATCGCTTTGTTATAACCGCGCTCCCTTAGCTTGCCCACACTTATCTTATCGATATTGCTTATAAAAACAATGTGCTGGCGTTTTTCGGCCACTAGCGCTTTCGTCGCATTAAAGGTCGCCTCAAAATCGTCTACAATTATTTTATCACACTTTACATCGTGTGCCACCCTGTCGAACATTACAATAGGTAAACCTTGCGTTATAGTTTCTTTAAAATGCTCTATTTCGTTTTTGGTTTGGGTTTCTTCGGCAATGCTTAAAATAAACCCATCTACACTACCATTGGCCAGTAACTGCAACCCTTCTTTTTCCTTCTCTAAAGACTCGTTAGAAATACAGGTAATGATATTATACCCATGTTTATTAGCTTCGCGCTCTATACCAAACAAAACTTTAGATAAAAAGTGATTTAATATATTAGGTATAATTACTCCAATGGTTTTGGTTTTGTTTTGCTTTAAACTTAAAGCTACCTTATTAGGCTTGTAATTGTAAGCCTTAGCTAAAGCTTTTACCCGCTTTCGGGTATCCTTGCCTATTTCTTCACTATCGTTTAAGGCTTTAGAAACCGTAGAGATGGATACGTTTAACTCTTTTGCTAATTGTTTTAAAGTTACCATAAGGGCTAAATGTGGTTGAGATGAACATGCAAGTTACAAAATAGCACCTTAAAGCCCTAAACTTTAAGCACAGAATAAGCGGTAGCACTCAACTTTTAACTACACTGCAAAAAACACTCGGTTTCAATGCAAATACACTACTAGAGCAAGCCTATAAGAGTTTTTTTAAAACTGCTAAACAATTACAGCTCACAAACTAACCTACCTGTACAGGCATACGCTGCGCCGCTGCTGCATACACGGCTTCTTGTACTTTTAGGGTTTTTAGATAGTTAGTGCCGTCGGTTTCAAAAGGCAAACCCGCCATAAGATTATCTACAAAATCGCGTTGAAAAATATAACAGCAGTCGCCCGCAAACCCCACATTGTTATGGGTGTAGACATGCTCTTTTTCTGCTTGTCCTAAATTTTGCACCGTTAGGGTACCATCGGCATACAATCGAATACTGCCCTTTGCCCCTTCTAAGAGGTATTCTCCAAAGGTATATCTTGAGGTTTTAAAATTATTTTCGTTGTAACGGTTGGCATCCCACACGGCTGTAGCACTAGACTCGAAATTCAAGACCATTAAACCCGAATCCTCTCCTTTTATCACAGGATTAAGACGTTTTAAAATGGCATAAACATCCTTAACCTCTCCTGCGTGGTAACGAAATGTGTCTATAAAGTGTACGCCAGTTTCGTAAATGAGTAGTTTTTCATAATCTCTAAAATAAGGCTGTCGTGCTAGGTAAGCATCTTCGCCCCAACCATCTCCCATACGGGATCTAAAATTAAGGTTAAACAGGTCGCCAATACGGTCGTCATTCAACAGGCGTTTAATTTCACGGTGCCAAGGTTGAAATCTAAAATTTTCATGCACCACAAAGCGCACATTAGTTTTGGACACATAATCTACGATAGCCTTAGAAGCTTCGTAAGTAGGCGCTAGGGGCTTTTGGCAAATAATATGCACCCCATGATCGGCCGCAAACTTACACATTTCAAAATGTGTTTCTGGAGGCGTAATAATATCTACAAAATCGGGCTGCTCCTTTAAAATCATCTCCTTATAATCGGTATAATGTTTTTTTACCCCATAGGCCTCCATAATACCCTTGGCACGACCTAAATTAGAATTGCATAAAGCCGTAATTTCTACTTCTGGAATGCGGTTCCACGCTTCGTATTGAAATTTACTAAAATAACCTGCACCAATGGCTACGCCTTTTAACTTAGTTTGCATTGCTTAATTTTTTTTCTGGATTCATAAATACCCAACAGAATATGGCGATAAAGCCTAAGGCTGCTGCTACGTAAAAGAAGGGGGCATCAGACCCTGTCCACTTTCGCAAATAAGGAAAAGCTAAACCTGTTATGAACGAGCCTATATTACCTGCCATATTCATCATACCCGATACTTTTCCCGAATTTTCTTCACCTATATCCATACAAAACGACCAGGATGGACTCAAGGTCATGTCTGCTCCAAAAATAGCCACAGACAAACACAGCACCGCTCCTAATGCGGTATCCATATACAAACTAGACAGTATCCCTATCACTACTAAAACAAATCCAATAGAGGCTGGCAATTGTCGCGACAATTTCCATTTCCCACGTTTGTAAATAGCATCTACTGTAAAACCAGACACCCAGTTACCTACAGCCCCCGCTAAAAAAGGCAACATGGCATAAAACCCAGTAGTCACCAAACTTAGTTCGTATTTTTCTTTAATATAAGGAAACAACCATGTTAACATAAAGAAAAATATAAAGTTACTTCCTATATATTGCAACATCACAAAAATGACATTTCGAGATGCTAAAATTTTACTTAAAGGCAAATTACCTCCTTTTTTTTCAACTTTTTGCTGTCTGTTTTTAACGATAAATGCTTTTTCTTCTTGAGACAAGCCTTTGTGGTCTTCTGGTTTATTTCTAAAAAAAGTATAAAATAAAGCTGCAAAAAGTACACCTATAACCCCAAAGAAATAAAAAATATTACGCCAGCCCCAGGCATCTATTAAGTAGGCTACTAAAGGCAATGCAAAGGCTGCTCCTAAACGCGATCCAGAAAAATTAATACCTTGAAACGCTCCTCTCTCTTTAGTAGGCACCCAAGAAAAGGCAGCCCGCGATATATTAGGAAACGCGCCTGCTTCGCCTGCTCCAAACGTAAACCTAAAAAACAACATAGAAATATAATTCCATGCCGCCCCCGTTAAAGAGGTAAATATAGACCATAATACCATTATGATGGTTAACACTTTTCTTACCCCATATTTATCCCCCAAGGCACCACCTGGTACTTGAAACAAGGCATACCCCAGAGCAAAAGCACTTAACACCCAACCCATTTGAATATCGCTTAAACCAAGGTCTCCCGTAATAGAATCTTTTGCAGATGAGATACACACCCTGTCTACATAAAGCAATAGGGTAATAAGAAAGGAGCCTAAGAAAAATCGATACCGTTTGGAGTTATTAATCATTGTGGTTTAGTTTAGTTAGTATGGTTTTTAGTGTGTCTTCATCGCCCACATTACCTGGAAAGACAATGTAAGGCAGTTTAGGAAATCTGGTTTCGCGGCACATCTTCCAAAGTGGAATACCTGGTTGAATTTGCCCTACAACTTCAGAACGTTGCATATTTAAGCCTTTTTCAGCAATATCATGGGAGGTAATCCCCCCTTTAGCAATGATATAACTTGGCTTTACTTTTATATGTTTTACAATATCTACCAAAGCTGTAGATATTTTACTTGCTATAGCAATAGTTTCATTTGGACTCCCGCCCGTGATTAGTTTTCTACTGGTGTACACTATGCAATGCTGCCCTTTTTGAAGATTGGCATCTATACGTGTCGTTAGCGATTCAATATAAGCTTCGTAATCTTTAGATAACACCTTACTGGCATCTACAACTATTGTCGCATCGCTAGAAAATAATCCTAAAGCTTTTACCAATTGCTGTGACGACTTCTTTACATAAGACCCCACAATTGTTAAGCCACCGTTTTTATTTTGCCCAATAACCCGCTTGGGGTCTAATAAAGGCTTAGGTTTTAAACCAATATAAGATGGCACAAAAGAGCTTGAGGTACGGTATACAATCTGCTTCCCTAATTGTTCTGCGCGCAATAAGGCTTGACATACTTTGTCTAAATCTTGATAGTTTAAACTGTTAAAGATGCAATAGGATTGGGCTGGTATTTCTAGAATAATCTCGGCCAAAACAGCAACATCTCGCGTTCGTATTTGCTCTAATGCAAACGAAAACACCTCATCGGCAATGATAGTGCCTTTAGATTTTTCTTCCATGTAGGCCTTTAAATTTGCCGTACTGTAAGGAAACGAATGGTCCTGGGCAAACGGAGTTTCATTTACCGGAGTAAGCACATCGCCTTCGTTAATGTAATGGGTATCGTTTACGGTAACCCGATGTCCTTCGAACATCACTGGTATAAATACCGTAATAGCATTATCTAATTTTAAATGCTGCTTTAAGGTTTGTGGTTCTAAGGGGAAATGCCCTCTTAGCGTAGAGTCGCTTCTGCTTACTATGGTAAAAGCACGCTTAGTCACTTTAGCTGCTTTTAAAATATTCTCGGCAATGGTTTTATAAATTGTCGCTGTTGTTTCTGGGCATAAACTCCTAGAATTGGTAAGTATGAAAAATACTGGTGTGCCTTCTATGAATTCTTTTACAAAAACACTCATACTCCAACTGGTAAGCAAAGGCACATCATAAACGGTTTGGTTGCCCGTGGGGTCGTCGTCTATAACAATACAAGCTTTGTTTATTTTAGAAAAGAGCGAGCGGTTTTCTAATCTATAGTTGTTGTGATCTTGGGCTACAAGCGCCTCATTGATGTGTGTTAGGCTTTCTTTAGGCATTAATAACGTTCTAGGGCTATAACTCTTGCAGGAGCACCGTCACCTCCTTTAATCTTTAACGGTAAAGCAATTAATTCTACACAATTCGTTTCTAAGGCTTCTAAGTTGGTAAGCCCTTCTATAATTACGACGCCTTCTAATAAAATTTCATGAATTTTTGTTACCTCTGTTAAATTGGTAACATCTGCAACAGAAGGCGGCTCTACCCCCAACATTTTTACATTGTGAGCAATACACCAATGGGCTAAAGCTTCACTAATTCGGGGCAATTCTTCTCTGTATTTTGGTGTTCCCGCGTGTTGCGACCAGCCTGTCCAAATCACCAAACTATCTCCTGGGATAAATTGGTTTCCTACAGCGGCTTCTACATGCGCAACGGTAACAAGCCCTCTAGGCCCTACTTGTCGCGCATCTACAACCCACGCACGTCCACAAAAATGTGATACTGGAATTTCGTCTATCGTTTGTGTGCTCACATTAAAATGCAAAGGTGCATCCATGTGTGTTCCACAATGCGAATAAAAGGTTAATGTACTGGCATTCCAGCCATCTTTGGCTTTAGTGCGTGCCACAGCTTTAGAAAAACCTGCAACAGCATTATGATAGGACATGCTAAGATCTACAACACGGCTCATGGGATTTACCTTATAAGTTAGCGATCACTGCGTCTGCTACATCTTTAGTTTTGGCGTTTCCACCTAAATCTACAGTTAACACCCCTTGCGATGTTGTTTTGTCTATAGCAGCCATAATAGCATTTGCAGCGTCTACTTCGCCTAAGTGCTCTAACATAATTGCTGCCGACCATATTTGTCCATAGGGGTTGGCTATATTTTGTCCTGCAATATCTGGTGCCGATCCATGAATAGGCTCGAACATTGAAGGAAATTCTTTTTCTGGATTGATATTACCACTACCGCCTAAACCTAGACTTCCCATAATGGCACCTCCTAAATCACTTAAAATATCTCCAAATAAATTTGTAGTTAAAACCACATCAAATTGCTCTGGCTTTAAGACAAACATCGCTGTAGAGTTATCGATATACATTTGTTGGTGCTCTACATCTGGATATTGTACCGCTACTTCTCCAATAACACGATCCCAGTAAGATAAACTGTTTATCAATGTATTAGACTTGGTAATATGTGTTACTTTTTTACGTCTGCTTTGGGCTAATTTAAAAGCGTAATGTGCCACACGCTCTATTCCTTTTCTTGTAAAGATACTGCTATCTATTCCCATTCCGTTTTCAGAATCTGGTAAATATTGGCTCCCTACTTGTACAAACTCACCTTCTGTATTTTCTCTAACAATTACAAAATCTATAGGAGCCTCAGAACGTAACGGACGCGTTACGCCTGGGTAGGTACGTACTGGTCTATAATTTACATATTGGTTAAAATTGGTACGCACTTTAAACGTGTAATCTTTTGCAGGAAGGGTGTCGTCTACAGCTGGCAAACCTACCGACCCAAAATAAACAGCATCAAATGTTTTTAAAGTCTCTAAACCATCGTCTGGCAAAAACTTATTATGTTCTAAATAATACCCTGCGCCCCAACCAAATTCTTCGGTCTCTATAGAAAAATTATGCTTTTTTGCTACGGCTTCGATAACTCTTAATCCTTCTGGCACAATCTCTTTTCCTATACCATCACCTGGCACTACTGCAATTTTGTAATTACTCACTTTTTATTGATTTTTATAATTGATTTATATAATGTCTTGACACATCAAACTCCTACTGTTTTGATTTGAAATGCATGAATCGTACAATCCAAACCCATATACTTGTTCCGTAGAATTTTTAAGTTTCAAAATACTGTAGACAATAATACGAATTTTAATTCGAAATATATAAAGCCCTAAACATTAGATCTTCTCCATGTTTAAAATGTCTTTTAAACAAAAAAACAGGCCTGTTTTCTCTTGCACACACCACGAAATAACAGCTGTACCCAAACACTATCACTCATTCATTAACATATGTAAATACGCACATAATCTTTTATCCATTTTATCAATTTGATAAAAACTATTAACTTTACCATATTCTATAGCTTTTTTTTAAGCTATTTTTGTTTCCCAACAGCAAATCATTTCAACTAATGAAAGCACAAGAAAAGCCTGAGACTGAAGTAACTGGTGAAGCTCGCCAACCCGACTCTAAAATAGATGCGATAAAGGAGCTTATTTTTGGAGAAAATATACAAGCTTACAACTCTGAGTTTGAGGCTGTAAAAGCAGATATTCTCGCTAAAAAACAAGAATTACAAGATTTAATTAGCACCGTAGAGTCTGAACTTTTACAGCATATAGACACGCTACAAACCGATATAAACATTAGAGTTACCGATTTAGAAACACATTTAAATGCTAAACTAGACGATCTTGATGCTAAAAAAGCGGGACGTAAAATGCTAAGTGAGCTTTTTATAAAATTGGGACAGAATATCGCCGAATAATAGTACCGTGCAGATGAATCAGGATGAAAAACTAAAACGCATTAAGGACATTCTGCTTACAGATGAACGTGCGTTTACTTCTGCCATTGAAGCTAAAATAAAACATCTTGAAAGTACGGTTAACGAAAAGCAAAAACTTTCTACAAAGGTAGACCCTATTATAGACGAAAAACTGGAGGATTTTATTAAAGAAATTCCAGAAACTTTGGGTCCCACCATTACCAAAGCCTTAAAAAAAGAGATTAAAGAATCTCAAGATGCGGTTGTAGAAGCGCTTTTTCCTATTTTAGGTAAAATGATTAAGCGTTACATCCAACATGAAATGCAATTACTTTCAGAACGCATAAACACCCAACTTAACAAAACCTTTTCGTTTAAACACCTCTTTAGAAAAGCGAAATCTAAAGCATCTGGTTTAAGTGAATCGGATCTTATTTTACAGGAACAATCCAATCCTAAAATAGAGCAAATCATCCTTATTGAAAAAGGCTCGGGTGTGGTTTTAGCAACGTATTCTAAAACCAAAATGGCCGATGAAGACATGGTGGCTGGCATGCTTACTGCCATTAAGAGTTTTGTAGAAGATGCTTTTACAAAAGAAGACCAAAATTTACAGTATATCGAATATGATTTGTACCATATTCACCTTCAAAATTTTTCATCGTTTTACATTGCCATAGTGGTATCTGGCGCATACAATATAATTTATAGAGACCAACTAGAAGATCAAATATTAACATTTTCGAACAAACATAAAATCACAGAACTATTGGACAATAAATTGCTACTCACCCAAAAACTAGAAACCTTTTTTAAACATGAGTAGACCCAAAAAAATTGTATTGGTTGGCCATTTTGGTGTTGGCAAAACTTCACTAATTAGACGTTTTGTAGAAGATACATTTACCAAGGATTACAAGGTAACCATAGGCGTACACATTTCTAAAAAGGCTGTAGAGTTTGCTAATGATAAAACGGTATCGCTTATTATATGGGATTTGGAAGGGCTTGACGACATTTCTAAAATGCGCTCGTCTTACCTATTAGGCACTAATGGCTTTATCTATGTTTTCGATTTATCTAGACCTGCAACTTACGAACACCTTGAAACAGAACTGCAATTTTTAAAAAACAAATATCCTAATATCCCTACCAAAGTGGTTGGGAACAAAATGGATTTGGTAAACAAGGCTTTTATTAAGCAAAACAGCGCTGTTTTTGAACCTTTTGTCGATTTTTTTGTCAGTGCCAAATTAGGAAGTAGAGTTGAAACGCTTTTTACTAAATTGGCTGAAGCCTTAATTTAAACGCCATGTTAGATCGTTATAAAGCGTACCAAAAAGATAAATTTCAATACATTATTGTAGATGCAACTGGGTTAGTATTAGAGAGCGATCATTCTATTTTTACAATAGCTCCCAACAGTTTACTACAGCAGGTTCATCCCTTTTTTGAGATTTTAAGCACCGTATTTGTTTTAGAAACGCCTCATGAATTTTCTTGTATTAATTTAGAATTTAACGGCGTCCCACTAACGGTAGACCTTCATATCGACGCACCTGTAGAGGGAAAAACGCTTATTATTATTGAAAACCTTACACGGCACTACACCAATTACCAACTCACGGCACAGCGCAGGAACGAGTCTATTATTAATGCTCAAATTTTAGAATTAAAGAACGACTATTTGTTAGAAAAAGAAAGCTTTAAAAATAACTTCATTGCTAATTTTAGCCATGAACTTAGAAATCCTATTACTGCCGCCATAATTTTTGGAGATTTATTAGAGACAAGTGCTTTAGATGCTTCCCAAAAAGGCTATTTGGATATCATACAAGCGGCCCACAAAGACTTGAAACACAAAATAGATGATATTTTAGATCTTGCTAAAATAGAATCGGGGCAACTTATCTTAAACACTACCGTTTTTAATTTTAAATCGCTATGCAGCGAGGTCGCTAAAACCTACAGCATACTCGCTCGTGAAAAAGGATTGGATTTCGAATTTTTATTCGACACCAAGCTTCCAGAGTTTTTAGAGGGCGACCCTTTGCGCTGCAAACAAATTATGACCAGTCTTTTAGACAATGCCATTACATTTACTACAACTGGCACTGTTACTTTATCTTTAGCCCTTAATTACAATCGGGCCCAAAAAGCAAATATTCAAATTACCGTGCAAGACACAGGCTGTGGGATTGCACCACAGCACCACGACACCATTTTTGAACGCTTTTTAAAAATAGAGTCGGGCGTTATAAACCAAGACAGTTCTGGCTTAGGCTTAGCAATTGTAAACTATTTGGTAACCGCTATGGAGGGGTCTATAAAACTAGAAAGCACCCCCAATGAAGGCGCTACATTTCGATGCAATATTAATTTTAAAATTTCAAATTACTCGCCGCAACAAAAAGAAGAGCTCCTGGACAAACAGCCCTCTAGAAATAATGAAAAGCACCATGTTTTATTGGTTGAAGACTCCGAAATCATACAGCTTAGTGTCTTGAAATTGCTAGCTGCTACGGGGCAGTTTTTTGTATCTATTGCTTCTAAAGGCGAAGACGTTATACCTAATATTATAGACCAAAACGTAGATCTTATACTGC
Organism: uncultured Hyunsoonleella sp.; assembly: GCA_964562415.1. GTDB lineage: Bacteria > Bacteroidota > Bacteroidia > Flavobacteriales > Flavobacteriaceae > Jejuia. The sequence continues at coordinate 11,418 of CAZLTR010000072.1, forward strand.
TTTCGAACACTATTCCAGATTTTTCTATTATGGACATCGCCCTATCTATTAGAAGTCTTTCTCCCGAGTATAAAAAAATACCAATCATTGCCTTATCTACAGAAGCTTATAAAGCAGATATTAAACGCTTTAAAAAAGCAGGTGTGGCAGAGGTACTCACAAAGCCTTTTGACGAAACAACACTATTAGACCGTATTTACAAGATTCTTGCTTAAATAAGACCTTTTATTAGGTTCTTAAACCTCTGAGCGCAAAACCTACGGTTGCAAAAATAGCACGCTACACATATCTTTTATGCGTCTTTTATTTAATTTGCTTTTACAATTGCTATTGAAAAATACTGCTGCTTTTTTATAAACGCCAAATTCTATTTTTGACGATTTTACAGCTGCAATGTTGTACTTATACATTTACGAACAAAAATTCCGCATACATAAACCGTATTAAAGGTTAAAATTTAAAGGGATGATTAACTTTACATTTACTGGTGGACCATCAACCTTTAATTTTCCAGGAGTCCATTTAGGGGAAGCTTTAATCACTCTTTCGGCTTCATTGTCGATTGAGAAGTGTAGTGGTCTTATTACTTTTACAGATTCTTGAACCACCGCACCTTCTTTATCTATCACAAACAGAACATATAACTGTCCTTCTTTACCTAGAATCCTAGCATCTTTTGGGTATTTAAAATTTTCTTTTATATAAGCTTCGAACCCTTCTTTGCCTCCTTCAAATTGGGGAGACACTTCTACTGTTGTATACACCTCATCCTGTGATTTCTCCTCTTGTCCAAATCCCATTTGGCTTAAAGACACCATAATTAATACTACTAAAAATGTTCTCATTGATTTGTTTAATTTCTTTTAATAATTTAGGTGCTCTGTAGCATTACAATTACACTAATCGTATCTAAAATATGCAAAACGAACACTCTAAGAAAATTTACTATTAGTTTTATCAAAGCAAAATAAGCAAATAAAACCTCTCATCGCTTATAGATTAAAAACTATTATTTAACACACAAACTAAAAAGCAATCGCCTAGAACCTAATGTTAAGACTATTGCTTTTAAAACTGTTATATATTAAAACGATTTAGTTTTTCATAAAACGCAATACTTTAGATGCCTTATCATTGGTAAGTTCTATCAAACACATACATCTATTATCAATCAAATTTATCCATAAAGATGTGAATAATGCTCTAGACAGCGTCATTAACGTCTAATACCCTTCCATAGTTTATCGGTATTCAAATCAAAGGGAATAATATACTATTCCTTGGGAAATACCTATAGCCTTTATGGTTTCTTTCCATCGCATCTTTGTATCGTAATTAAAACACATTTTAAGATGACTACAATTTTTAACATATTCGAAGCACTTTTTAGCAATTCAAACAAGAGCATATCAAAAGAGGTACGCCTGCAAATTATAAAGGCAGATTGTGACAATCCTAACACATCTGGTGCTTACTGCGATTCAGAAAAACCCTATATATCAAATTTTCAATAAACAATTTATTAAATTATTAAAAACAAATATTATGACAACATTTAATGTACCAACAAGAGAAGAAGTAAATACTATAAATCAAGCAATTTTCGACAACCTAGAAAAAGCAGTAGGTTTTGTGCCTAACCTTTTTGCAACCTATGCATACTCTGAGAATGCTCTTAGGAATTATCTCGACTTTTCTAATGCTAAAACATCGCTTAAAGCAAAAGAAAAAGAAGTGGTAAACTTAGCAGTTAGTGAGGTAAACAAATGTGAGTACTGCTTATCCGCACATACAGCTATTGGCAAGATGAACGGATTTACAGAAGACCAAATCCTCGAATTACGAGCGGGGAAAGCTCCTTTTGATTCTAGGCTTGATGCACTTGCCAAACTCGCAAAAAATATTACAGAAAATCGAGGCAATACAGATGCAGATGTTTTAGAAAACTTCTTTAATGCTGGGTGGACAAAAGAAAACTTGATAGACACTATTTCTTTAGTAGGCGATAAGACTATCTCAAATTACATAAACAACACCACGAAAATCCCCGTAGATTTTCCTATTGTTGCTCCATTAGAAGCTCAATTAGCGTAATCCTTTATTAAAGATACGCAATTTCATTTTGAACAGTTCGCCTTTGGTGAGCTGTTCTTGTTTATTAGAATTAAGATGAAGAATTGTGTAAACCACATATTAAGGAAATATGTATAATTTATAGCGCTATATGTCCCTTACAAAACCTTGATTATCAAACTACCTTTACACTATAACTTAAACCCAATAGATATGAAAACTTTAATTACAATATTTGCACTAATTTTATTTACAAGCACACTATTCGCGCAAGATTATGTGGCCATAAACAACATCGAAATAGAAACTGAATACAGAAGAAAAAGTTCTAAAAAGACGACAACTAAATCTTCTGTTTCCATATTGGCAACCGAGATTTACGAAACGTCAAATTTTGACTATCGTCAATTCTTAAAAGACGCTGAAGAATTAAAAGAGCGCTATCTTATTGGTTCGGAAACTTTTACTAAAAAGGAACTCATAAAACTATTCAGAAAAGGTACGAGACGTTCTGAAACTGTTATTGAATTTGAAACGTATTTATTAAATATAAACCCTCAATTTTTAAAAGGAATTTCAAAAAGAGAATCTGTTGCTATATTCAATAAATTTAGAGAAGGAACCTTACACGCTTATCTAGACAGCTTACCTAACGGAATTTTCTAAATATCACAACGATTCTTTAAACTGTTTTTTGAATATGGAAGGTGGCGAACCCACTTGATTTTTAAAAAACTTAGAGAAATGAGCAGGTTCTGAAAAACCAACTTCATAACCAATTTCTTCAGCAGTTTTATCAGAATAAAAAAGCAA
>CAZLTR010000073.1:0-14274 GCA_964562415.1 uncultured Hyunsoonleella sp.
CATCTTCATGAGATTTTACAATATGCCTAATGTGCCAATACAAGCGTTCTTTGTATAGCGTAATTAAAGTTCTAAATGCTTTTTCTTTAAGCAATTTAGACTGTAATTCTTTTACTAATTGTTCTTCATCAATCACTAAAACTATTTATGTATTGGACGTTTAAATATAACAAAAGTTTAATGTAAAATGTGTGAATTCATTGATTTTGGATTAAGTTATTGTGAATCAGTGTTTTGTGGCATGAAAAATCGACTAAATACAAATAAATACGATAAAAAGCGCTTTTTTCTTGTCAGATACTTAAATTTGAGTTATCTTTGAATCAAATAACCTACTTAATATAAGTTAGAGCCCCAAATCTAACTTCAACAAAAAAGGATAGAAGCTAAAGTTTCCATCCTTTTTTTTATGGTTTTAAAAAGCGTAATATAAATATGTGTTTTCTATTCTAAACTTTGCATTTGAACGAGTTTGTAGTAAGCACCTTTTTTTGCTATTAATTCATCGTGTTTGCCTTGTTCTACAATTTCACCTTGGTTTAAAACAATAATTTCATCTGCATTTTGAATAGTGGACAAGCGATGCGCTATAACAATAGATGTTCTGTTTGCCATCATTTTTTCAAGAGCATCTTGTACAAGGCGTTCACTTTCTGTGTCTAAGGCAGAAGTTGCCTCATCTAAAACCATGATAGGAGGACTTTTTAAAACGGCTCGTGCAATACTTAAGCGTTGTTTTTGGCCTCCAGAAAGCTTGTTCCCAGAATCTCCAATATTGGTGTGTATACCCTTTGGAAGTTGCTCTACAAATTCCCAGGCATTAGCCACTTTTAAAGCCTCTATGATGTCTTGGTCTGTAGCACTTTCTTTTCCTATTAAAATATTGTTTTTAATAGTATCATTAAAGAGTATAGAGTCTTGTGTTACCAAGCCAATTAAACCTCTTAAAGACTGTTTTGTTAAATTTTTAATGTTCTCTCCATCTATACTGATGTTGCCAGAGTTAACATCGTAAAAGCGTGTTACTAAATTTGCTATGGTGCTTTTTCCACTTCCAGATTGTCCAACTAAAGCTACGGTTTTTCCTTTAGGAACTGTTATAGAAAAGTTTTTTAAGACTAAGCTTTCTTCATATTTAAATGAAATATTGTCTAAGACTATAGCATTAGAAAACGTTGTTTTTGTTTTAGCATTGGGGTGATCCTCAATTGGCGAAACCGTATTTAGTATTTCTAAAACACGCTCGGCGGCAGCATTACCTTTTTTTACACTATAGCTGGCTTTACTAATGGCTTTAGCAGGCGTTAGAATGTTATAGGCAAGCCCCATATATACAATAAATAAACTGGCTTCTAAACTTGTAGTGCCATTTGTTGGATCTACATTTAAAACCATTTGTCCTCCGTACCATAACAGTATGGATATTACGAGTATGCCAAGAAATTCACTTACTGGAGATGCTAAATTTTGCCGATTAAGTAGTGCGTTGGAAAAGGTATTAAATCTACTGGTCGAATTTTGAAATTTATCACCAAAGCTGCTTTCAGCATTAAATCCCTTTATCACTTTAAGCCCTCCTAAGGTTTCCTCTATAATAGATAGAAATTGTCCTTGTTCGTTTTGTACTTTATCAGAATGCTTTTTTAAACTTTTGCCAATTCTTGAAATAATAAAGCCAGATACAGGAATAAAAATAAATACAAAAAGGGTGAGCTTAGCGCTAATAAGAAACATGGTAATGATTGTAAAAGTTATCATTAAGGGTTCTCTAACTATTAATTCTAAAATAGATAAAAAAGAACCTTGTATTTCTTGAACATCTGTAGTTATTCTAGCTATGGTATCGCCTTTACGTTTTTCAGAAAAAAAAGCCAAAGGCAAATACATTATTTTGTTAAACAAGGTATCACGAATGTCTTTCAGTACGCCGTTACGTAAAAATGTAATGAAATACATTGCTAAATAACTAAATAAGTTCTTTAATAGAAACATACTTATTACCAAAATGACCATAAAAACAAGCACATCATCATGGCCTTCTTTTGCTTTTTGGGTTACAAAGTAATTAAGAGAGGCTTCAAGGTACTCTTTAATATTTATAATACCTGTCCAAATAGGTTTTGTGTTTAGTTGCTTGGTTTTATCAAATAATACATTTAGCATAGGAAATAAGGACACCATAGCTAGTGTACCAAACAAAGCATAAAAAATATTACTTATAATATTGAGTATTGCATAAACCTTGTAGGGTTTAGCAAAACGCAGGATTTGTTTAAAATAATCCATTAAATGAGGTTCATGTCTTTTAAAATAGTTTCCGCTTTAGCGTCGAGTTGTTGTTCTAAGACTTTAAAATTGGCACTGTTGTCTAGTGCAGCATTAACACTTACATAAAATTTAATTTTGGGTTCTGTACCACTTGGTCTTAGTGCAATTTGGCTGCCGTCTTCGGTGTAATATATAATTACGTTAGATTTAGGAATCTCTAGAGGTGCTGTGCTTCCTGTAGCCATATCCTTGGAAGTTGCCGATTGGTAGTCTTCAATTTTTACAACTTTAGAGCCATTTATTAAGGTTAAAGGGTTTTGGCGTGCAGTTGTCATCATTTGCTTAATAGCTTCGGCACCTTCAATCCCCTTTTTAGTTAAAGAAATAAGCTTTTCTTTATAGCACCCATGTGTTACATAAAGTTTTATAAGTTCTTCGTAAAACGAACTGCCGTTAGATTTTGTGATAGCAGCAATTTCGCAGGCTAATAGCGTAGAGGTTACAGCATCTTTATCTCTTACAAAGTCGCCAACCATAAAACCAAAACTTTCCTCTCCACCGCCAATAAAATCTAATTCTGGATAATCTTTTATAAGTTTAGCAATCCATTTAAACCCTGTAAGTACTATTTTATTTTCTACACCATAAGCTTCGGCCAGTTTGCTAAGCATTGGGGTAGATACAATAGTAGTCGCGATAAGTTCTTTTCCTTTTATTTTATCTTCAGCCTTCCATTTCTTTAATAAGAAATCGACCATCATAACCATAGTTTGGTTGCCATTTAGCAATTGAAGCTTATTATCGGTGTTTCTTACAGCTACGCCTAATCGATCACAATCGGGGTCTGTTCCAATTACGATATCAGCACCAACTTCATCGGCAAGTTCTAAAGCCATTTTTAGAGCAGCAGGTTCTTCTGGGTTTGGCGATGTTACCGTTGGAAAACCACCATCTGGTTTTTCTTGTTCTGCAACAATATGTACGTTTTTGTAGCCTGCACGTTTTAGCGTTTCAGGAACAGCTGTTATAGAGGTGCCATGTAAAGAAGTAAAGACAATTTTTAAGTCGTCTTTAGCGCTTTGGCTAGCGCCTACAGTACCATTGGCAACAGAAGCGTCTATAAAGGCATTGTCCACTGCTGTACTAATGTTATGTATTAAATTGGTATTGGCCTCAAATTTAATTGCCGCGTAATCGATGGTGTTAATTAAATTTATTAAGGCGCTATCATGAGGCGGTACCAATTGTCCGCCATCTTGCCAATAAACTTTATAACCATTATATTCAGGGGGGTTGTGTGAGGCGGTTAAAACGATGCCACAATGGCATTTTAGGTGTTTTACTACAAACGATAATTCTGGAGTAGGACGCAGGTCTTCAAATAAATAAACCTCGACACCATTTGCCGAAAAAACATCGGCAACTACTTTAGCTAAGGTCTTGCTATTATGTCTACAATCATAAGCGATAACAGCTTTAGGGGTTTCGTTTGGGAATTGTTGGTGTAAATATTCACTTAAGCCTTGTGTACTCTTACCAAGTGTGTATTTATTAATACGGTTAGTTCCAACGCCCATAATACCTCGCATTCCTCCTGTACCAAATTCAAGATCTTTATAAAAGCTTTCTTGTATATCCTTAGGATGGTTTGCAATACTATCTTTTATGACGTCTTGAGTGTGTTTATCAAATGCTGGGGTAAGCCATGTGTTAATGCGCTCTAAAATGTTAGGTTCAATGTGTATCATAATTTTATTTGGTATATGTCTAACAAATGTAAACAATTAGACAAAATATGTCTCTAATATTTTTATTTAGTAGTAAGAATTGAAACTTAAGAATGCTGGAATTAAATATTGAGTTCATTCTTAATAAGGTAGCGTTTTTTATCTGTTTTTTGTCGAAGTATGAGTTCTCCTAAAAAACCTGCAACAAAAAATTGTGTACCTATAATCATAGTGGCCAGTGCGATATAAAACTGAGGACGTTGGGTGATAAGACGTCCAAAAGGATTAATAAATAATTTATCAATACCAAGGTAAAATGCAAAACTAAAGCCAATAATAAACATAAGTACGCCAAGGGCGCCAAAAAGGTGCATAGGCCGTTTGGCAAATCGAGATAAAAACCAAATGGTGATTAAGTCTAAAAAACCATGGATAAAACGGTCCATCCCAAATTTAGTTTCGCCGTATTTTCGGGCTTGGTGTTTCACTATTTTTTCGCCAATGCGACTAAATCCAGCATTTTTAGCAAGCACAGGGATGTAACGGTGCATTTCACCATTAACATCGATGGTCTTTATTACCGCTTTTTTATAAGCTTTTAAACCGCAATTAAAGTCGTTTAAGATCACCCCAGAGGTTTTTCGAGCGGCCCAATTGAATAGCTTAGAAGGTAAATTTTTAGAAATAACAGAATCGTAACGTTTCTTTTTCCATCCAGATACCAAATCGTATCCACCAGATACAACCATATGGTAAAGTTCTGGAATCTCGTCGGGGCTGTCTTGCAAATCGGCATCCATAGTAATAATAACATCACCTTTGGCTTTTGCAAAGCCTGCATGTAAGGCTTGAGACTTACCGAAGTTCCTTAAAAAGCGAATCCCTTTAACGTATTTGTTTTCTTGAGAAAGTTTAGATATAATGTCCCAGGAGGCATCTGTACTGCCATCGTCAATAAAGAGAACCTCATAGGATAACTCATTATATGCCATTACCCTAGAAATCCATTGGTGCAATTCTACTAAAGAAGCTTCTTCATTAAGTAGTGGTATAATTACAGATATGTTCATTGAAATCTATTAACCCGATCAAGGGTCAAAAATAGCGATTTTATTTTGCCTCAGGCCTTTTTTTCTTTACAATCGCAGCAACAATTAAGCCCACAATACTATAGCCTGCAATTTGCCATACCATATGTTGTAATAAACTAAAAGGAGCAAATTGATTCCCATTGGCTTCCATTTCCTCTATGGCTTTATCAATTTTTGCACTGGGAATATTGTAATGTTCTAGGCGTTCAATTTGACTGGTAATAAGTTTTTCTTGTAATTCTGTAGCCGCATCAGGATCTATCCAGTTAAATATAACTATACTAATTGCTGTGTTTATAAGAGCCCCAACAAGTAGTGTGACGAAAAAAGCGCTAAAAGCGTCCTTAAAACTAATGTAACCCCCTAGTGCTTTTTTAGATTTTAGAGTTGAAATAATACAGAAAATAATGGTAGCAGCTAAGAATATTACACCAAACCAAACTTCAATAAAGAGGTCTAATTTAATAGCATAGCCTATACCAGTGAGTATAATTAAAATAATGCCCAAATAGAGCCCATAATTTATAGCGGTAGATTTAATAGTTTTTTCCATTTTTAGTGGTTTTTTTAGTAGTTGTTAATATGTTTTTAGAGTTAGTATTTTTTTAGCTTAAAATGTTACAGCTAAAAGCACAAAAATAAAAATATTAAAAAGTAATTGCAATTTTGTAAAAAATATGTAAATTTGCACTTCGAAAAATAAAGATTTAAAGCGTAAAGCGATGAAAAAAGGTATACATCCAGAAAATTATAGAATTGTAGCATTTAAAGACATGTCTAATGATGATGTTTTTTTAACAAAGTCTACAGCAAACACAAATGAAACTATTGATATTGATGGTGTAGAGTACCCACTTATAAAGATGGAAATTTCAAGAACATCACATCCTTACTACACTGGTAAATCTAAATTAGTAGATACTGCTGGACGTATCGATAAGTTTAAAAATAAATATGCTAAGTTTAAAAAATAAGCATAACATTTATAGGATATAAAAAAAGCCTTTCTATTCGTAGAAAGGCTTTTTTATTACATGGAATTGAGCTACTTTTGAGAACCTATTAGATATTTTATCGTATTATTTTACCCTAAAATAACAGCAGCACATGAATTACATTCTTTTTGACGGTCCTTCTAGAAATAATCTATTGCCCTTTACTTTTACGCGGCCAGTGGCAGATATAAGAGTTGGGATTTTAACCATTAGGGAAAAGTGGGAAATTTTTTTAGATACTACCACTACCACGGTTACAGAAGATTATCTTTCAGAAAAATATCCAATGGTAGAGATGGCGCATAATATTATGATTAACGCCTCGTATTTACCAAATATGGAATTGGTTGAAATGGTAAAAGATTTGCAAAAGAATCAGGCTATTTTTAAGGCAGAAGATGTTATTGCATTTTATACAACAGAAGGCGAAGAGGATATTGATTTTGAAGCTTATGAAGCTGTAGAATATACAGGAGACTGTATTCAAATAGAACATACTTGGGACATTTTTTCTAAAAATGGCGAAGCTATACAAGAAGATTTCAACCTTATAACTAAAGACCGTAAGTCGCAGCCTATTCCAGAGATGGTAGTTGCTTTCCATTCTGAAAATATATTTATAGAAGAAGGTGCAAAGTTACCCTACTGTTCTTTAAATGCTACCAATGGACCAATTTACATAGGTAAAGATTCGGAAATAATGGAAGGCAGTGTAATACGAGGTCCTTTTGCATTATGCGAACATGCTACCGTAAAGTTAGCCACAAAGATTTATGGTGCAACGACTATAGGGCCGCATTCTAAAGTTGGAGGAGAGGTGAATAATTCGGTTATTTTTGGGTATTCCAATAAAGGACACGATGGCTTTTTAGGCAATTCCGTTTTAGGCGAATGGTGTAATTTGGGGGCAGATACCAACAATTCTAATCTAAAAAACAATTATGCAGAAGTACGCCTTTGGGATTATCAAACAGAAGGCTTTGCAAAAACGGGCTTGCAATTTTGTGGCCTTATGATGGGAGATCATAGCAAGTGTGGGATCAATACCATGTTTAACACAGGGACTGTAGTAGGCGTAAGTGCTAATATTTTTGGCAGCGGTTTTCCTAGAAATTTTGTGCCTAGCTTTAGTTGGGGGGGCAGTAAAGGTTTTGTGACCTATCTTACCAAAAAAGCATTTGAAGTTTCAAAAGTTGTCATGTCGAGAAGAGAAATAGAATTTACCGAAGACGATAAAGCCATCTTAGAACATATTTTCGAGGAAACTAAGAAGTTTCGTAGAGACTAATTTTTTTAGAAACTGTAAGCTATAGAAACTTGTTTTAGGGCTCTTTTATGTTTAGTATTCTTTTTATTTATTTTATAGGGAAACGCTTTTATGATTTAGCAGAAGCATACAAACAAAACAAATGGGCTTATGCTGTATTAGGTATTTTAATCTATTTTGCAGCAGGATTTATATTAGGTCTTGGTCTTGGTGTTTTAGATTTGTTTTTTGACTGGCAGATAGATTGGGATCGTAATTCTATACTAAAAGTAATAAGTATAGTCATAGGAATATTGGCGGTTTGGGGGTTTCATGTGTTTTTAAAAAAACGTTGGGCAGGGCTGCAATTACCCATTGAAGACGATATTGATGCCATTGGAAAAACATAAGTAAAACCGATTAATCTACAATACGCTCTTTTGTTACATAGCGTAAATCCAATAAATTAATAGGGTTTATACCTAAGCCCTTCACATTTTTTCTGGTAAAGCGTACCACTTCATCATAAAATAAAGGAATCATAATAGCATTGTCCATCGCAATAGAATCCATAGCGGTATAGAGTTTTTTACGCGCATCGATAGAGGCAATTGTAAATGCTTTGTCATAAAGGCTATCTGCTTGTTTGTTTTTAAAGTGGAAATAATTAGAGCCGTTAGGGGTGAAATTTTTACTGTAAAAAATAGATAAATAATTTTCTGCATCTAAATAATCGGCCACCCAAGAACTTCTAAAAATATCGACTTTACCATTAGAGCGGGCTGTTCTTAATGTAGCTTCCTGCATAACATTTACATGTACTGTTAAACCATGTTTTTCTAACTCACGTTGTATAAATTCGCAAAAGCTAAGGTAATTGCTAGAAGTTACTATGGTAATTTCGGGTGCAGTAATACCTGTTTCTGCTTTAAATTGGGCGATTAATTGTCTAGCTGTTTCAGGTTGATAGCGAAATCCAATATTAGGAGAGTAGCCTGGTAACCCTTTAGGAATAAAACCGCCATCGGCAGGGTGGCCAATACCATTTCTAAGATAGAGCATCATTTTTTTACGGTCAAAACCATAATTTATAGCTTTTCGAATACGTTTCGATTGGATTTCGGGAGATTTAGATTCCAGATAAAAACCTAAGTATTCTGAATTTAAATAAGGGCCTCGTTTCATATTAATAGAGGCAGCGTATGAGGCTCTTAAGCGGCCATCTGCGGTTAATAATTCGTCTTTATAAGAGGCGTCTAAACCCGACAAGTAATCTATATTACCTTGGGCAAATTGTAAAAATTCACTTTGTTTGTCTGGTAAGAAGGTAAGAGCTACAGCTTCTAAATATGGTAACTGTTGGCCTTTGGCATCGGTTTCAAAGTACAGGTCGTTACGTCTAAATACCAATTTTATATTTTCTTCCCAGCGTTTTAATTTAAAAGGGCCAGTACCAATAGGGTTGGCACGAAAGGCATTGCCATAATGTGTGGTAATTTCTTTAGGCACTACAGAACAATACTTCATGGTAAGCAAACCTATAAAAGCGGGGAAAGGTTGTTTTAAATGGATTTGAAATGTGGTATCGTTAAGAGCGGAGTAGTGGGCTACTTTTTTTAAGACCCAACTTCCAGGGGCAGCGAGTACTTTGTCATTTAAACGGTTAAAACTATGAGTAAAGTCTTGAGCAACTACCGTTCGTGTAGAATCTTTACCAAAAAGGGGGTGTTTATGGAAAAAAACATCAGTTCTTAAGGTAAACGTATAGGTGAGTCCGTCCTCTGAAATTATCCAGCGTTTTGCAATGCTAGGTAAGATGTTAAGTTTATCATCGAGCTGTACCAAGCCATTGTAGAGTTGATGGCATACAGAGTTGTCTTGAAGTGTACGAGAGAACGCAGGGTCTAGTGTGTTAATATTTGCATGTTCGTTATAACGAAATACCAAATGATCTTTGGTAGAGCGATTTGTATGGGCACAGCTACATGTTAAAAAGAGCAGAACTAATAGGCTTAAGTATTTGGTGGATTGGTGTATTATACGTTTTATCATATAAGTTTTTAGTTGTAAATTTGCCCTCTGCTTAGGCTGGTGCGACATGCATGTAAAGGTAATTTTTAAAATAGCCTGAAGCAAATTCAGATTCATAAAAAAATGAACAAAAAAGTGGCATTTCACACCTTAGGGTGTAAACTAAATTTTTCGGAGACCTCTACCATTGCAAGGAATTTTGAGAGTGAGGGTTTCGATCGGATTGACTTTTCTGAAGCAGCAGATATTTATGTCATTAATACCTGTTCTGTCACCGAAAATGCCGACAAGCGTTTTAAAACTACAGTAAAGCAAGCTCAAAAGCAAAATCCAGAAGCTTTCGTTGTAGCCGTGGGCTGTTATGCGCAGTTAAAACCGCATGAATTGGCCAATGTTAATGGTGTCGATTTAGTATTGGGTGCCACCGAAAAGTTTAAGGTAACCAGTTATATTAATGATTTGCTACAGCAACCCGATCGCAGCAAAGGTACAGCAGAAGTGCATTCTTGTGATATTGAGGCCGCCGATTTTTATGTAGGGAGCTATTCTATTGGCGATCGTACCCGTGCTTTTTTAAAAGTACAAGATGGTTGTGATTATAAGTGCACGTATTGTACTATTCCTTTAGCGCGTGGTATTTCTAGGAGTGATACGATGACTAATGTCTTGAAAAATGCCAAAGCGATTTCTCAGCAAAATATAAAAGAAATTGTATTAACAGGTGTTAATATTGGAGATTATGGCAAAGGCGAATTTGGAAACAAGAAACACGAGCATACGTTTTTAGATTTGGTCACCGAGTTAGATAAGGTAGAAGGTATTGAGCGTTTGCGTATTTCGTCTATAGAACCTAATTTGTTGAAGAACGAAACTATAGATTTGGTTTCAAAATCAAGAGCTTTTGTGCCACATTTTCATGTGCCTTTACAGTCTGGAAGTAATGCGATACTGCATAAGATGAAGCGGCGCTATAAACGCGAATTGTATATAGATCGTGTCACAAAAATAAAAGAAGTAATGCCACATGCGTGTATAGGTGTGGATGTTATAGTGGGGTTCCCAGGAGAAACAGAAACTCATTTTTTAGAAACTTATAATTTTTTAAATGCTTTAGATATTTCTTACTTGCACGTGTTTACGTATTCAGAGAGAGATAACACAGAAGCTGCAGCTATGGATGCTGTAGTGCCAAAAGCGGTAAGAACCAAACGCAGTAAAATGTTAAGAGGTTTGTCGGTTAAAAAACGTCGTGCTTTTTATGAGGGTCAATTACAGCATAACCGAACCGTACTTTTTGAAAGTGAAAATAAAGAAGGTTACATTCATGGTTTTACAGAGAATTATGTAAAAGTAAAAACGCCATGGAATCCTAATTTAGTCAATACCTTACATAAAGTTCACTTAACAGAAATAGATGAAGATGGTTTGGTGAGGTTTGATTTTTTAACTTAGATGTAGAACGCTATATATTATAAAACACAATAAAGCCGAAATTAATATTTCGGCTTTATGTTATAATTTATCATCTAGGTACCCTTAAATTCTAACACCTACAGGCAACATACGTTTGTATTTTCTATTGCCCCTTACAAATTTTGCTATTGTAGGACATGTAGGCATAACGCTTAGGTTGCTTTCACCTATTTGTTCGAATACAGCAGCCAAGAAGTCGGTTTTAAATGTATCGTTTGTGATAGCTTCTGGAATTATGAGTTTGGTTAAAAAAATTTTTCGTTCCTGCAATGAATATTCAATTTTAGCTAAATGCCCATCCATGCTCATTTCAAATTGTCGTAAGAAATCATTATCAATAAGTTCCGCAGTTTCAACCATAATGTATTAGTGTTTGTTTTAAGAAGACTTGTTAAAAATAGTATGTACTATTTGTATAACTTTGTGCAAAAGTACAAAAAAAAACGATATATTAAAGCCTAATTATGCTTAAAGTGTTATGAATCAAGAACTAATACACGTGTATCTTATGCCAGGTATGGCGGCAAGTCCCAAAATATTTGAATATATAAAGTTGCCAGAAGCCCAATTTAAGTTGCATTATTTAGAATGGATGTTACCTTTAGAAGCTGAAACGTTAAGCGCCTATGCTTTGCGAATAACAGCACATATAAAACATGACAATCCAGTACTTTTGGGGGTATCTTTTGGTGGAATTTTAGTACAGGAAATTTGTAAACATATTCCAGTAAGACAGTTGATAATTGTGTCTAGCGTAAAATCTAAATTTGAATTGCCCGTAAAGATGCAATTGGCAAAGTCTACAGGTGCTTACAAGCTTTTACCGACACAGCTGGCAAGTAAAATAGAGATTTTCGAAAAGTATGCGTTTGGCAACATAGTTAAGCGCTTAGAGTTATATAAAAAATACCTTTCTGTGAATGATAGTGCTTATTTAAGCTGGGCAATCGAGCAAATTGTGTGTTGGGAGCAGGAAGTACCACCAAAAGATGTTGTACACATACATGGCGATAGTGACCCTGTATTTCCTGCAAAACACATAAAAGATTACATTGCTATTAAAAATGGTACGCATATTGCCATTATCAATAAATATAAATGGTTTAATGAGAATTTACCTCATATTATTTTAAAAAACTCCCAAAAAAAACTACCTTTAATAAAAACCGAATCGACATGAAGATGATCCAAAAAATGTTGGCATTAGTGGGACTATTGAGTTTATGCTTGCTCTTTATTTATGCCCTCCAAGATGCGCCTACCGATGAAAATTTTGAAAAGAAAATTATAAACGATTATAATGTTTATGCTATACAGGTTCCCGATAGTTTAAATTTTGCGGGAGAGCCCCTGCCACTTCATAGTCCAGATATTTTAGAGCGTATGGATAGAGAACTTTTAGTGAATACCTATTGGCAGTCTAATGGTTTGTTAATGTTTAAGCGTGCTAAAAAGTATTTCCCAATTATAGAACCCATTTTAAAAGGCTACGGCGTACCAGACGATTTTAAATATTTAGCAGTAATTGAAAGTGGGCTTACCAATGCCGTGTCGCCTGCTGGTGCTCGTGGTGTATGGCAAATTATGAAAGTTACGGGTAAAGAAAATGGGTTAGAGATAAATACCAATGTGGATGAACGCTACCATTTGGAAAAAGCAACAGAAGTCGCCTGTAAATATTTATTAAGAGCGAAAAACCGTTTAGGCACTTGGACCTTAGCAGCTGCCGCTTACAATGCAGGTAATGCTGGAGTAGCGCGACGTTTAAAAGAGCAAGGGGTTAGCAATTACTACGATTTATTGTTAGGTGAAGAAACAGGGCGTTATGTGTTTAGAATTGTGGCTTTAAAAGAAATATTATCGCACCCAGATCGCTATGGTTTTAATTTTAGAGACAAAGACCTTTATACTTCTGTTCCAACCTATAAGGTAGAGGTAGATAGCTCTGTAACTGATTTTACTGCATTTGCAGAAAAGTTTGGAGTTAATTACAAGATATTGAAACTGCATAATCCTTGGTTACGCGAACCTCATTTAAACAATAAATCAGGGAAGTCTTATTATATAGATATTCCTAAAGAGGGCTATTACAATTAATTAAA
Source organism: uncultured Hyunsoonleella sp. (assembly GCA_964562415.1). Classification (GTDB taxonomy): domain Bacteria; phylum Bacteroidota; class Bacteroidia; order Flavobacteriales; family Flavobacteriaceae; genus Jejuia. Next base: position 12,934 of record CAZLTR010000073.1, read on the forward strand.
ATGGTGTCTTACCATGCGCCTATATTCTTTAACGCCTAAGACCCCTAAACTTATTTAGAGAAAGCGCTGCTCTAGTATAGAAAGGAGTGAATTTCTATTTTTAAAAGCGTATGATAATCTATTAAGTATAGAAATGCACTCATTCTGTTTTTGCAGCGGTATCTAAGACTGCATATTTCGTGAGCTTAGGGGGTAAAATTAAAAAAGCTTCTAGAAGTAGAAGCTTTGTAAGGTATACGTTATTTTAAAATAACTTTCTTTTTATCTACTGCGTCTTTTTTGAGAGCGTACAGAGCCACCCGCACCGAAATGTTGGTTGGGACCTACCGCTTGTTTCATGTTTTGTTTCATCATTTTAATTTGCTCATCTAGCATGCCATGCTTGTCTAGTTTTTGAGCCTCGCTTAAAAGACGTTGTGCTTCTTGTTTTCTGCGTTTAGAAAATGCTATGCCCGATAAATTTAATTTTGCCATAGCTAAATCATGATCCATAGCCAAGCCTAAGTCAATAGCTTTTTTAAAATGTTTTTCGGAAGCATTCATGTTGTCTTGCATGGTCATAATGCCATGTAGATAACTGTAGTAACCTTGTTGTTTTTTAACAAGAGCCGTTTCTGGGTTTTTAATTTTATCTAACCACTTCTTCGTGCCTTCAAAATCTTGTTTGCGTAATTTTAAAAAGGCGAGGAGAATAAATTCATTTTTAAAATAGAGAAATACAAATACCCCAGCAAGTAGAATAAGAGAAATACCATTACCAATATTGCCTTGTGTAAATTGATAAATGGCAAAGGCAAAAATACCTGCTGCTATGATTAGTTTTATAACTTTATTAAACATCGTTGTATGATTAAATTTTAGATTTCATTTCAAAATGCAAATAAACTAAAAAAATCTCTTAACACCTGTACACATCTAAAGGTTTAAATAAGTGCTTAGCTGTTTTGTCTTTAAAAACGCAATACAAAGTGGTTGGAATGCTTGAGTGATGTATTGCGAGTCGTATAAAAACTAAAGGTGTTATTAAAAAGGATATTACTTTAAATCTTCATTATACGGTTTCTTATTCATATCATTTCATAACAAAAGTGTTGATTTTTAATTCCATGCAGCACTAACAGAATTAAAGTTTTTGGCTCGCACTAATAAGCTACAGTAAAGGCTACAGTTGTTGCTAGCTACATATATTTTTAGACCGTTTATAGATTAAATTTTGTGTACTTAATAGTGAACTCAACTTGAGGTTTTCTATTTCCTAAAAAAGGGCTGAAATTCACCCCTATTTTGTTACTTTTTTTGTCCGTAGCGCTGCTACGAGCTTCAAAAAGTGCCTCATCTGGT
>CAZLTR010000074.1:0-14243 GCA_964562415.1 uncultured Hyunsoonleella sp.
TTCCCATTCTTTTCTGCAATATGCACCTGACCGATGCTAGCAGCGTTTACAGAAGTTGCATTGAAAGTATCGAATAGATCATTTGGATGTTTTCCAAAATATTTTTTAAATGTTTTTATAACTAGTGGAGGCGACAACGGCGGTACAGAAAACTGGGCTAATGAGAATTTTTCCACATAAGCTTGTGGTAAAATGCTTTTTTCCATACTCAACATTTGGGCCACCTTAAGTGCACTGCCTTTAAGTTGTTTAAGCCCATCGTAAATATCTGTAGCATTATTTTTATTGAGACGTTCTTTTGCTTCTTCTTCGGTATTTACAAGTTTATCGCCATAATATTTTAAATAATTCACACCAACTTTTGCACCCGTGGATACGAGTTTTGTGGCACGCTGTATTTTAGATGTAGGTATGCTATCAATAGTTTTCATAGGCGCTTAATGATTTTGAAACTTTTCTTTAAATAAAAATTTTCCTAAGTCTAACACACTTTTTAAAGGGGCAACATTTAAAACATCGAATGTGGTGTTGACAGATTTTTCGATAAAAATATCTGTTTTTCAAATGCAGATGAGGTATCATCTAGCCAAAATTTTAGGGTTAGCAATAGTTGTAACCATGCCGATTCTTTTAAAGCTTTATCTTGAATTTTTTCAAATTGTTCTTGCTTAATATCGAGTAGTTGAATGCCTAATTCACTAATATATAGGGTAAAGTGTTGTTTTAAACCAGAGAGTATTTTTAAACCTTTAAGGTCTTTATTGTATTTGTCTAAAACATGCTTTACGTAGCTTCTATTGGCCGTTAAATTTTCGAAAAAAGTATAATAAAAGCTTAGTAGCTTGTTTCTAGCATCGAAAATTTTATAATCATCACTCTTATGAAGAGCAGTAATAGAATTAGAGAAAAAAGCTTCGAAGATACCTTTTTCTATAGCCTCGAAAGAGGCGAAAAAATCGTAAAATTTCGCTTCTTCAAAATTATTCATTTTGGCAAAAGCAAATACCGATTTAGGGTTTTGGTCATGTTCTAAAACATAATCCATGTAAAGCGTAATGATATCGTTTTTTGAAACTGATTTTTTCTTTGCCATAAGTGTCTTAATTTATGGTAAAGATACAAAATGTTTAACGAATAATCTAATAGGTTAAACAAAAATTAACATTCTTAAAGTGCTAAAAAATGAGCAGTTGCTTTAGGGGGGAATTGCTTAGAGTATTGGGTAAGAAGAGTTTTGTTATGAATTAACAACATTGCTCTTCTTTAACCAGTTTACAACTGGAAACAGCAGTTATAGCACCTAGTATTGGTGCAGCTATATAAACCCATAAATGCTGAAAGTTACCTGTAAATAGAGCAGGTGCTATAGAGCGAATAGGGTTCATAGAGGCTTTAGTCATTGGGCCAGCAAATAGGGCTTCTAGTAAAATAAGGCCTCCTACTGCTATAGCGGCCATAGTACCAATTTCTTTACTTCCTGTAGATACATTAATTATCACGACCATTAAGAAAAAAGTTAGTAAAAATTCTAAAATTGCTGCCTTGTAAGCAGGAAAACCTTCAGCTGGTAGAGTTTCACCTAAAGATTGGCTTTCAGGAAAAAGAAACCATAATAAGAATACGGCAAAAATAGCGCCCACAGCTTGCGCTGTAATATATGAAGCTACTTTTTTCCAGGGAAATTTTTTAGCAAAAGCAAACCCTATGGTAACGGCAGGGTTAAAATGTGCACCAGAGATATCTCCAAAAGCATAAATCATGGCCATTACAATAAGTCCCCAGGTCATGGCAACCCCAACATGAGATATACTTCCGTTGGTAATTTCATTAATAGTCATAGCCCCACAGCCACAAAAAATGAGGGCAAAAGTACCAATAGTTTCTGCAATATATTGTTTCATAATTTAAGTGACTAGGGCATTATTTTTATGCGTTTTTGTAGAATTCATTTAGATAATGAGTGCAAATATACGAGGTCTTATTTTAAGTTTTTGTTAACAATAAGCCATTTGCTAATAGTTAACTTTAAAAGTTGATTAAATACATCCAAAACCTAAGCATTATGAAACAAATAGTATTACTATTTATGACCTTTGCAACAATAAGTGTTGCATCTGCGCAATTAAAAACGCCTCAGCCCAGTCCCTCAGCGAAGTTAGAGCAAAAAGTGGGATTAACCGATGTTACAATTACTTATTCGAGACCAGGGGTAAAAGGTCGTAAGATTTTTGGAGACTTAGTGCCTTACGGAGCGTTATGGCGTACAGGGGCAAATAGTAATACCACCATTACATTTAGCACAGCTGTTAGTATTGACGGTCAAACGTTAGAACCAGGGTCTTATGCGATTTACTCTAAGCCTTATAAAGATAAATGGGAGGTGTTTTTTTATACAACTACAGATAATTGGGGGCTGCCAAAAACCTGGGATGAGTCTAAAGTTGCAGCTAAGACAACTGCTAAAGTTGCTCCAGTGCCTTTTGTTGTAGAAACCTTTACTATAGATCTAAATAGTATTACCAATAATGGTGCGCATTTGGAATTTATTTGGGAACAAACTTATGTGGGCATTCCTTTTGAGTTGCCTACAAATACACTCGTAACAAAGCGAATTAAAAAAGCATTAAAGGGACCTGATGCTAACGATTATTTTAAAGCGGCTGTTTATTACTTCGAAGAAGGTAAAGATTTGAATCAGGCTAAAGAATGGATGGATAAAGCAATTGAGATGACCGCTAAGAAACCCCGTTTTTGGATGCTGCGCAAACAGTCTTTAATCTATGAAAAATTAGGTGATACCAAAGGAGCTATTGCAGCAGCGAAAGCGTCTTTAAAACAAGCAAAAAAAGCTGGTAATGCCAATTACATAAAATTAAATACAGATAGTTTGAAAGCCTGGGGTGCATTATAATAGCATTATATCCCTACCAAATCACTTTATTTTAAGGCAAAGCCCCACTTGTAACTATACCTTTGTTGCAAGTGGGGCTTTTTAGTATTTAAACGAGAGGTTATTTTTAGCGTTTACTTTTTTCTTCAGGGAGTAAATCGTTTTTAAAAGGATTTTTAGTAAAAGGGAAAATGGTTTGTTTGATAAACCCTTTAGGGAATGAAGCATCTACCAAACCAGTGCCTTTAGGCCAAGCATTACCAGGTAAATAGTAAGTTCCAAAAATTTTATCAATAAACGGGAATACCACAGCAAAATTATTACCGTAATGTTCTGGTTCTTCACAATGGTGCCAATGGTGGTATTGCGGTGTGGTGATAATGTACTTTAAAAACCCAAAATTAATGCGCGTGTTGGCGTGTATTAAAACAGCATGTATGGCAATAAATAGGATGTAAACATTAAATGTTAATGTTGAAAAACCAAGCACATAAAGCGGAATATAAGAAACACTACGGGTAAAGAAAATGTCTATAAAATGAGTTCGCGAACCAGCTAGCCAATCCATATTTTGAGTGGAATGGTGAATGGAGTGGAACCGCCATAAGTAATGGTGCGAATGGAAAAAACGATGCGCCCAATATTGAAACAAATCTGTAATGAATAAGGCTAAAAATAGCTCTACGACAAACGGTAGCTCGGCGATCCAAACATGAACTTGTTCTAAGTTCATCCATCCAAAAAAGGCAACAGCAGGTTTTTTAGTAATGACACCAAACAATTGAATGGCCAAATGGCTTATGCCAAAATAAATTAAGTCGGTGCGCCACTCTTCATGAAATTTAGATTGAAATTTATGTTTAGGGAAGACAAGTTCTATAGGTACAAATAAAATAGCCATGATTAATAAGTCCAGAATAAGCCAATCGAGGCCTACACTCCAATCCATTTTTTCTACAGCTCTGCCTTCTACTGTAAATCCCCCAAGAACTATGGTTAAAACACCTAAAGTTATGCCTATAACGGCATTCTTTTTGTTTTTATTAAAAAGAATACTAACTAAACCAAACAGAAAGGTCGCTATAATACCACCTAATACTAAGTTTTCTGCCATGTTTGCGGTATAGATTTCTCTAAAATCGGCAGTGGTGAGTTGTTCTGGAAATTTAAAGCACAGTATACTTAATAAGGATAAAGCACCTAGAAAAATAGAAATAGCACCGCTAATTCTGCCTTCTCCTACTTTCATTCGTGTGGGGTTTTGCTGCATAAATTTAGGGTTAGTGTAACTTACAATGGGAGGTATTGTAAAAGTTACAAGGTTTATATTTAAATACTAAAATAACGCAATCTACATAAAAATAATGAGTAATAATTTGATCAAAAAAAGAGATGCCTTATCATTTGGAGTGACTTGGGTTTAAAATTATTAATACCAGGTGTATAAAACCCAAAAGAAGTCTTATAATTGAAGACTTCTTTTTAGGATAATAGAGAATTTAAAATAGGGCGTATAAACTCAGGTTTAGGAGTATACTGTTCTTTTAATAATTAATTATTATTTTTTTAGAAAGTTTGCCCAGATCTGTATCTAAAGAAACAATATAAATTCCTGCTTTCATGTTAGAAATGGTATTGCTAATAAGTGTTTCGGGTTTGATACTGTCTTGATGGAATACCGATTGTCCAATAGCGTTGTGAATTGTAATTTTAGAGATGTTTGTATGGTGTGGATTTTGAATAATAAGTGTTTTGCTATCATTTAGGAATTGAACCTCTAATACGTCTAAATCTTGGATGTTGGTATTTAGTGTTTCTGCTCTGTTAAACGCTAATAAGAAACGATTCTCATAGGTGCCAGTTTCTAAGAAAACCTCGAAATTATTGGCTCTTAAATCGTGATATATTCCTGTAACCGTATCATAAATAGAAAGCTCTAAATTAGGATCTACATGTTCTAAGGCGTCAATTTTTAGTGTAGCGATGCCTGCTTTATTAATTTTTAAACCAAGTGCTAATTTTTGGTTTTCATTAAAATGGTTTACGGCTTGTATTACGAGTTTATGATTTGGCGTAACCCAATACATATCCTCTACATTATCTTCGATTAAGCGGGCATCATACCCTAGATCAAAATCGGTAGAAGCGTTTTCATCTTCACTAATTAGGATTTGGCGGTAGTAGCCGTCTGGGCCATCTAGCATTAGTTTTATCTTTTGTCTTTGGTCTGTGGCACTGTTATGTGCTTTTGCTTTAGTGTAACTTTTAGCAAATACAGAACTAGGAACACCTTCTTTTTGAAATGCACGTTGACTATTTTTGAAGCTTACATTACCACCAGCGTCGGCAACAACAAAGAAACCTTGTCCTACGGGAATATAACGTCCAGGTGTTTTGGTGCCTACAGCGCCAGAAGCATTAATTCTGGTATCATTACTAATAGCAACAACGCCACCAGCCAGAGTGTAAGTAGCATAGCCACCTTGGTACGTTGACAGTTGATGAGAACCACCACCAAAATGATCCCAAAAATAAAGCGTACCATCTATAATATTACTAGCTGCATTTCCACCATTATCACTTATATTGTCTAAAATAAAAGCATTTGCATCTATGGCAGACGGGTAGGGGTTGCCCACTAAATAGTCGTTTCCAGGAGATAAGTTAAGGTTGATATCACCATTATTAGGTTTACCTTCAAATACATAATTTTGAGTCTCTGTTACCATACCCGCAGTATCTGTTACGCCTTTCATAGAAAAGCCTTCACCAACATTAATAACACCATCACTCTTTACTTGTATCCAAGACGAAAAATCGTTACTATTGGCATTGGTGAATTTCCAGATCCAATAATCTGCAATGCTTATATCTTCACCAGAGATGCTACCATTAAACGAGTTTGATACAAAAGTAATAAGACTTGGCGAAGCCGAATTTGTTCCGTTTTTTAGGATGTTGTCATTAAGTCTAAACTGCGTGTTATTTGTAGAGCCATTAACGAAACTTACAGGAGAAGACCAATAGTTATACGTATACATGTCTTTGGTGCCTTGTTGGTCTTTTTGTAATATTCCTGTACTGGTAACATCTAAATCACTATTAGGGGCTTGAAGCAATTGGGATTCGCCTTCTAAATCTAAAGTACCGTCTAATTTTAAATGATGAGAAACTGTAAGTGCATACCCTGTATGATTTGTGTTATCACCTTCTAGAGTTAGTTTAGCGCCACTATTTATAGTTAGGGCTAATAGTGTTCTATTGCCATTATTAGCAGTAGGAATAAGACTTGTGTTCGCATTATTCATTGTAATTTCATGATTAATTATAGCGATGTTATAGTTTATGGTTTCTAGAGCATCTAAATAAGAATCTATACCTGGTAAGTATTGTACACTACCGTTTAACCATGTATTGGGGTCGTCCCAGTTACCATTCTGTGTGGTTTGGTAGGGAAGCGGTGCAGTTTGAGCATCTAAGCTATCAAAATTTATCATAGAAGCATCATTACCACTATTTGAGACATCTTTTACACTACCAAACACAAGATTATTCATAGAGTAGTAAGCGATAAGGTTGGTCCAAGAAATAGTATTAATGTCATTTTGAGATATGTTTGTTGGGATTATTTTACCATCTGCAAAATTAGAGTTGTTCTCTATTTCTTGATTCATGATATAGCGAATTTGATTGGCAGATAGTGTGGTGTTCCATACACGTACTTCATCGATATTACCTTGTGCACGTTGTTGTCTTTTTATGTGATGGGCCGCGCCTATGAGAAAGTGCGCATCTGAAGGCGTTCCCATTGGGTTTAAAGTATCGTCATTATCTTCTTCGAAGCCATCAATATAAAGGCGTGTCATATTGGTACCCATATCGAAAGAAACCGCAATATGGTGCCATTCGTTTTCGGGGATGGCAGCAGAGGTTTGTAAGACATTGTTACTTGAATCATCAGGGTCTCTCCACACTACTCTAAATTGCCCATTGGTATTAATTCTAAAGGCATAACCATGGGTATAAAACCCATCATTGTCTGGTCCCGGTTCACTCGGTAAATTTTCATCAAAATAATTACGTTTAGAAATAATATCAAATTTAGTAGCACCAACATTACGTTTTACCCAAGCACTTATGGTAAAGTCTGTATTGGCCAAATCATTAACATTACCAGCAGTTAGGTAGGTGTCTGTCCCATCAAAAGCAGCAGATCTGGATACATTTAAGAGTTCTTCTGTGGCTCCAAAAGTAATGTACTTAGTCCCTTCAAAATAAAAATCGACTTCTAGATTACTTCCATTAGTTGTCATCGTTGCAGAGGTTACATTTGTTGTAAATGCGGCATCGTCTGCCACAATCATAACATAAGTTTCCCCGCCTAGGTTACTTGCAGATACCAAAGTTTCTGGAACCGATAATTTTACAGTGGGGACAGTGTCTGTCACTACCATTTTCCAAGTTCTGGAAATAGGGGTGGCAGTGAGGTTTGTTACTATTCCTGTTGCCGCTCCAAAATCTTTTGTAATATCTGTTCCTGCTGTGGTAGCACCATTATCGTGCCCCCACATTAAAAATGTTTTATCCTTAAAGAAGGTTTTGGTGTTTCCTGCATTTGTAGCTGCAATATCTCCAATACCTACAGTAATGTCGTTGCTAGTACTGCTGTTTCGAGATTGTTTTTGCATAAGGTTAGAAGCATCATCTCGTCCTAAACCTGTAACATTAAAATTATAACCTGTATGTGAAGCTTGGTTCCAGATGATATTATTATCTGAATCCACATAATCTTGTGAAGTGCCATTAACGCCTAAAGTAATACCATACTTAATTGCTAAATAGGATTCTATTTTATTGCGTTCGTCGCTGGTAATACTGCCGTTATATACTAGAATTTCTGCGATACCACCATCCCAGCGTCTACTAGGATTTGTCGGGTGACTCCCTATTCCCGCTGTAATAGATGCAGGAAGGGTATTTGCATTGGTAGTTGCAGTACCTTGGCTGTCGCCAGCATTAAATAGTTCTGAATTCGTACCTGCTACATAATCATAATTTAAAAGAAAAGGAGAGGCATTGGCAATGGTGGTACTTACAACACCTGTTGGTGAACTGCCATCAAAATAACGCCCTTGGGCAATGGTTGTCCCTGTTTGTTCTAAAATAATAGATCCTAAGCCGCCACCATTTAAATTCAATATGTTTCTTGTAGTACCAGGATAGGAGCCTTCTCCAACCGCAAAGATGGTCATGGTGCCGTTTGAGGGTACTGTAGCTGCCATATCATGATTAATGCCATCGAAATCTATGGTAGGGTTAAAATTCATGCCGTTTTCTGTATAAATAGGACGATTAGAACTGGTACTTTGAAGCGCATCATGTCCATTACCACTGCTATCTAGCCAATTTAAAACCGTATCGTTATTTTCTGCAGTATCACCATTGGCCTCCTCTATACCATCGTCGGCTTTCAACCATAAGTTTATGTTGGTAAGTATGGCGGCAGGGCCTTGAATAGGCGTCGCAAAATTTACGATTTGTAGTGCTGTGTTTATAGTTGAGGTGCCACTACCAGCTCTATGAGTCCAAACTTCTACCTCGGTAAGAGAATTGAAACTGTAATTTTTCCAGCCACGACCGTAACCAGCACCTGTACCACTATGATAAGTAGAGCCTATAACCATGGCTTGACTTAAATCTGTTAGGCCAGAAGCTGTAATGTCTACTTGTATGCTTTTTGCAAAACCTGTATCGGTATATCGAGACACATCAATTTCACTACTGTTTAGTACATGTATAAAATGACGGTTACTACCATTAGAGTCATGCGTATTAAAGAAGTTCCATTGTACTGAACTTGTACTAGCACTGGGGGTTATTGTAGGCCAGTTATCAGAATGCGAATCATTTACTCCCGCCGCATCGGTATCACCGCGATGCTGGCTAAATATGACTGCCTGAGACCAATCGCTTACACTGGTTGCAGCTCCTGAAGTTCCATCTGAATCACTATTTAGTGTTATTGTACCGCTATCACTGGCAACGGCTCCAGAATCGCCATGCAATACTGTCCAATTACTTCCCGTAAATTCTACAAGGGTGATGTATACTTTAACGTTTGGTGTGGCCGTACCTCCTTTTTCTACCACAAGGTTTGTAGCACTAGTGAGATAGGCTATAGCAGTTCCAGAATCGGCATCATCTGTACTAGAATTGTTCATAATTCCAGTAATAAAAGGAATACATTTGTCTTTATTTACAACACCAGAAATGGTTTGATTTACCGTATAGTTTGCTGCATTTAAGTCTATTTCATAGCGGCCTCTCACCAGCATTTCGTTAGGCCCTCCAGTAGTTCCAATATATTCCCAAATAGAAGTGTTAAACCTATTATCTTCGGCAGTAGAACCGCTTTCTCTATAATAGGTTACTGTATTTGTACTTGTTAATACACGTGCTCCAGCCATATCGTGGCCTTCTTTACCACTATCATTAGAATCTGGACCTGCATGTGTTTTACGATTATTGGTGGCTATGGCAACAGCATTATTAAGTGAGCTTACAGCTGTAAAACTGGTGTTTGTGCCTCCTGTATTGCCAATATCATCTTGTAAGTGTTGGAGTTTGAAATCTTGAGCTATTGCTACAGTAGAATAGCATAACATTAAAACGATAAAGACATACTTTGTAGGAGAGGTTGTAAATTTCATAATTGGTAAGATTTTATTGCGGAAGCTAATAGTTCTTTCAAATCTATGTAAAAATCCTACAAAATGCAAGAAAAATACGATGAAATGCAATTTTAATAAAATTTATTCCTACATATTAATGTTGTTTTGTACTACATTTTAGAAAAGTTCTTACTGGTGAATATCTACCGTATTTACTCATGCTCTGCCGTGTTTGACAAAAATTTTTAAGCTATAAAAAGACTTTATTTTAATTTAAAACTTGTGCTATTTGTTAATTAAATATGTTTTTTCTGTCTTGTTGGTAGGTAAAATATGTCTATATTGCTTTATCTAACACCTTTAAAATCATGAACATGAAAACAATTACAAGTTTCTGTTTATTGCTATTCGCATTTTTTTCTCTCTCTATTTTTGGACAATCACCTAATGTGGTTGTTATTATTGCAGACGATATGGGTTGGTCCCAAATTAGTACAGGTCTAACTAATTTAAATCATCCTAGTGATTTTTATGAAACCCCACATCTAGATACTATGGCCAGTCAAGGGATTGCATTTCCTTATGGTTATGTTAATGGGGCGAATTGTGCGCCAACACGATCTGCTATTCTAAGTGGGCAGTATGCGTCAAGACCCCATAATAATATTTGGGCTGTAGATAATTTAAACCGAGGTGGGAATAGTACACTTTTGGTAGGGCCTTCTCAAGGTTTGCCTTCTGGTGTTGATGAATTGCCCACCAGTGCCATTACCATAGCAGAAACTATGAAAACGGCTGGTTATGCTACTGTGCACTTAGGTAAATTTCATGTTGGAGAAGATGAAAGTACCAATACGACTAATAATGCCGCAACAGATCAGGGTTTCGATTTCAATTACGGCGGTGGAACGAAAGGGAATCCAGGGAATTATTTTGCGTCTGGTACGGCACCTTATACCTTTAATGCTAATATTGGCCCAGAGTTAGATACTTATGCAGCGCCTTATACTGCGGCAGAGTCTTTAGATTTAGCAGGTGATAATTCATTAACAGGCACAGCAAAGCATGTTACCGATGCTATGGCAGATGCTGCTATAGATTGGATGGAGCTTAATAAAAGTACGCCTTTTTTTATGCACTTTAGCAATTATGCCATTCATGGGCCATTTAACACCGCGAATGCGAGACCAGATTTAGTGGCGAAATACCAAGCTAAAACCCCTAGTCAAATAGGCCACGATAATATAGGACAGGCAGCGATTGCCGAGGGGATGGACCAAACTATTGGCCGTTTGGTAGACTATTTAAAAACCACAGCAGACCCTAGAAATCCTGGTTTTATGTTATCTGAAAATACATTGGTGTATTTCATTTCCGATAATGGAGGTGCTATCAGTTCAGACGACTCGGGGCCTTTAAGAGCGATGAAAGGCGAATTGTATGAAGGCGGAATACGCTCTATTACCATTGCGTGGTCGGAAGCATCTTGGTTGGCTAATAAAGGTACTGTAAATACGACTCCTGTCATGGCTTTCGATTTGTATCCTACTATTGCCGAATTAGGGGGGGCGTCACTTCCAGGTGGGGGGTATGCCATAGATGGTGTAAGCCAATGGCAAATGCTTACCAATGGTACGGCTCTAAATAGAGATGCGTTGTATTGGCATTTTCCAGGGTATCTTATAGATAGTAAAAGAGATCAAAGGCCTGTTTCTATTATTAGAAAAGGTGATTATAAATTAATTCATAATTATGAAACAGCTTCATATGAATTGTACAATCTTATTACCGATATAAGTGAAACTACTAATTTGTTATCAGGAAGTCCAGATCAAGCGACCTTAACTATAGCTAACGACATGAGTACCGATTTACAGAACCATTTGGTGGCTATTTCAGCCCCTTTGCCTACGTTTAGAAGTAATGGACAAACGGTGCCTTTGCCTTATATTATTAGTACAGGTGGAGGAACGCCTAATTCTACTGCAGGCTGTCAAGCTGTTAGTGGTTATATGGCCTATTGGGATTTTGATGCAGCAAGCAATGCTAATGATACCTCTGGAAATGGGAATGACCCTAATCCTGTAAATGGTATTTTAACTTACGACACCGTAGATGTTGTAGAAGGTGACCAATCTGTAGTGTTCGATGGTACTGTAGATATTAATTACAGTTCTGCAACCTTTTTATCGCAAATCACCACAGCACGAACCGTGATGACTTGGATAAAACCAACGGCTTTATCTGGAATTCAAGAACTATTTGATGAAGGCGGCAATACAGTAGGTGTCGCTATGCGTTTAAATGGGAGTACATTAGAAGCTGTAGTAAGAGCGTCGTTAGCGTCTAGTGATATGGTAAGTGCAGCTTATCCAAATGATGGTGATTGGCACCATGTGGCTTTGGTATACGATGGCACGGCTACAAGCCAGACTTTATATATAGATGGTGTTTCGGTAGCAACGAGCAATACTGCGCCAGCGTCTATTGGTACACATAATGTTACAGGTGGCGGTATAGGTGGTGTTATAGGCAGTTGGGACAGTTTTCCAAATGACACCGATAGTTATTTTACAGGAAAAATGGATGCTTTTGCAGTTTACGATACCGCTTTATCAACGACTCAAATAGATGAAGCCGCCTGTGTTGGTGTTGTAGACCCTTCGTCGGGATGTCAACCTGTTGCCAGCTACGAAGCATTTTGGGATTTCGATAGCGTAAATGTAGCCAACGATGCTTCTGGAAATAGCCATAACCCTACGGCAACTGTAGCAACTTCAATTACCTACGATACTCTAGATATTGTAGAGGGCGACCAATCTGTTGTTTTTGCAGGAACAGATGCCATACAGTATGCGACAAACAACTCGTCTCCAGATACGTTTTTAAATGCAGCCATGAGTGCCAGAACGGTAATGGCCTGGATAAAACCAAATGCTTTAACTGGAATTCAAAATATTTTTGATGAAGGTGGCCAAAATAGAGGTATAGCCATAAGACTTAATGGAACATCGTTAGAAACTATAGTTAGGGAAAATAACGTGGCGATAGCCGATCAATTAAGCGCTACCTTCCCAGCCGATGGCGACTGGCATCATATAGCGTTAGTGTATAATGGAGCTATCACGCGACATATATTGTATATTGATGGGGTAGAGGTTGCCACTAGTAGTGCAGCGCCATCCAGTATTGCCGATCATTTTAGTTTTGGTGGTATAGGCGGTAAATTAAGTGGTAACGATAGTTTTATTAATGCTGCCGATGCTTATTTTACAGGAAAAATGGATGCTTTTGCAGTATATAACTCGGCAGTATCACTTCAGGATATACAAAGTTCGGCCTGTGTAGCACAACAAGTTGTTGCTAATGCAGGACCAGATGTTAGCATTTGCGAAGGCGATAGCACGACGCTAACAGCAACAGGAGGTACAAATTATGTTTGGAACACAGGTGCAACAACAGCAAGCATTACCGTAAGTCCAAATGCAACGACTACATATACAGTGACGGTCTCTGATGGAACAACATCTGCTACCGATAGCGTTACAGTAACAGTAAACACAGTACCCATAGCTAACGCAGGGGCAGATGTTACTATAGATCAAGGCAATTCTACAACCTTAACAGCCACAGGAGGTGGAACGTATTTGTGGAGTACAGGCGCTACAACTGCAAGTATTACCGTAAGTCCAGCAAGCACTACACTATATACCGTTACAGTATCTCAAAATGGTTGTACTGCGACAGATGATGTTCAAGTTACTGTAAACGCTACAAGCGGTTGTACTTACAGTGTGTTAAATACTGAAAGTTTCGAAACTGGATGGGGCATATGGAATGATGGCGGATCGGATGCGGCTAGAGATGGTACCGCAGCTTATGCTACAACAGGATCGTACAGTATGCGTTTAAGAGATAATACAGATACATCTGTAGGCACAACAGACGATTTAGATTTAACAGCTTATAGTGAAATTACCGTAGATTTTGGGTATTACTGCCGTAGTATGGATAACAGCAATGAGGATTTCTGGTTGCAATTGTCTACAGATGGCGGTGCTTCATATACCACAGTTGAAGAATGGAATTTTGGTGATGAGTTTGTAAATGATGTGTTTTATACCGATTTGGTTATTATTCCAGGACCTTTTACTGTAAATACGAGATTGCGTTTTAGAGCAGATGCTTCTGGAAATCAAGATTGGGTATATATTGATGATGTGGTGATAAGTGGTTGCAGTAGTTCTGGATCTTCTAAATTGATGCCAACAAAAGGCACACCAGAAGATACAACGTTAACCAATACGCTTCTTAATTCTCAATTTGTGAAGAGTACCTTATACCCGAATCCGTTTACAGATAAAATTAAAATTAGTGTCGATGGTGCTTATAAAACCATAGAGATACAGGTGTTTAATATCTTAGGGCAAACGGTATTTGATAAAACATTTACAAATGTTGCACCTGTTGAAATACCAACAGCGCATTTAAAAAGTGGCCAATACCATATTAAAATACGTGTTGATGGTAAAGTTGTACTTAAAAAAGCGATTAAGAAATAATACAGTGTAGCGCTACTAAAAAGGTTATTTTATAAATGAACTCATCTTGACTTTTTCTATTTCCTAAAAAATGGCTGAAATTCCCCCATATTTCGTTACTTTTTTTGTCCGTAGCTCTGC
>CAZLTR010000075.1:0-14222 GCA_964562415.1 uncultured Hyunsoonleella sp.
AAATAGTATTTAACTCTGCTAAAACGGTTACTTTTTGTATTGGATTTAGTATCAAATTTGCTACAATTTCAGACTCAATACTTGATATGTTTTTAGAGGTAAAATTTCTATAATCATCGATATATTTTTCTTGACTGGCTACAATTTTATAATCTTGGTTGCGATCTATATTAATTTCATAGTACCCTTCTTCATCTGTTACCATGTAGGCAATTTTATTAGTATTGCCATCAAAAAGATTAATAAATGAATTAGGTATAGGCTTGCCATTAATGGCATCAACAACTTGACCTCTAACACGTAATAAAGGCTTGCGAAAAAACTCATAGATGTCATCATCACCTCTTCCGCCTCTTCGGTTAGAAGAAAAATAGCCTGTTACGCCATCACTATTCATTGTAAAGCAAAAATCATCACGTTCAGAATTTACAGGAACCCCTAAATTAACGACATCTGTTACGGTGTTCGTTTCGTCGGTTACTGTACCAAAAATATCTAGTAATCCTAAACCTAAATGTCCATCTGATGAGAAAAATAAGATGCCTTCATTGTTGATAAATGGAGTGCCTTCAGCACCGCTAGTATTTACAACATCACCTAAATTTACGGGCTCGCCTAAGGTACCGTCTTCATTAATATCGACATAATAAATATCAGACCCCCCTTTACCACCAGGCATATCTGATGCGAAGTACAAGCGCGTATTCTCTTTGTTTAATGCAGGGTGTTGTGTAGAATAGTTTTTGCTGTTAATGGAAAGCGGTTCTACATTAGTCCATAAGCTATCTACAAATGTTGCTTTATAAATGTTCATAGAGCTAATGCCTTTTTTATCATTCTCTTGACCGTATTTGTTAGAGGCATTTCTGGAAAAGTACATGGTTTTACCATCTTTGGTAAGCGTTACTGGCCCATCGTGGTATATAGAATTAACATCTCCAGGTAATTTAAAGGTATGGTTTACCTTTTTCTTACTGTCTTTTTCTGTAACATAGATATCCAAAAAGGGTTGTTCATTCCAGCCATAAACACGTTTTATAGCAACTCCTTCGTCTCTGGAAGATGCAAAATAAACTTTACCATTGTGTTCTATAGCACCAAAGTCACTAAATTTTGAATTGATACGTGTACGTTTTAGAAAATATTGTTTTTTAGCACTAAAGACATGAGACATAAAATCTAAATCTTTTTCAAAACGCTCGGTATTGGCTACACCTCCAGAATCTTTAAAACGTTGCATCCAAATGCGTGATTCTTTATATTTTTTAGTACCTCTTAAAGCTTGTGCATAACTATAGTAGTATTCTATAGGAACATTGTCTTGCTCTACGGCTTTTTTGTAATAGCGTACTGCAGCAGCAGGGTTTCTTAAATAAGCGTAACAATCTCCAACACGTCGTGTTGCATAGTCTTTGTTGTAATTATTACGTATTAAATCTTTGTAAACCTCTGCAGCTTTAACAAAAGAAAATTTATTAAATAATGTATCAGCTCTTTTTTGTTTGCCTGGTTGTGCAAAGGCAATCGATACGGTTGCCAATACTAATATTGTGACTATGGAAGCTCTATATCTTATCATAAAAATGCAATTGTACTTAGAAGTATCTTGGTGATTTAAGTTTCGAACTTATAAATTTAAATTCATATATGAGTAGTACTTCATGGGTACCACTTGTAAATGCTCTAATCTCTGACGTAGGTTTTTCATAAGAGTACCCAACTCGTAATTGTTTAGAGACTTGAAAGTCGCCTATAAGACCCCATGCAGCAGTAGATTCATTAATTCTATAGGAACCACCAAGCCAGAACTTTTCATTGTATAAAAAGTTTGCCGTAAGGTCTAAAGACACAGGCGCTCCATTAGTTGCCTTTAATAGGGTAGAAGGTTTAAATTTTAAAGTACGGCTTAGGTCAAACACTGCACCTGCAATGGCATAGTAGCTTAAGCGTTCTAAGGCTTCAAAGCCGTCTTCTGTATTTCGGTTTGTATTTAAAATTCTAGGCGCAGAGGCACCAGCATAAAATCTATTAGTGTGGTAATAGAGACCTAAACCAACATTTGGTGTCCATCTGTTGGAGATGCCACGAATGCTTGGATCAAAACTTTCAGAAGTTCTAAAATCTTGGTCTAAACTATAGCTAGTAAAACCTCCTTTTACACCAAAAGCCAATTTTCCTGTTCTACCAGTTGGTATGGTATATGAAAAATCGCTATAGAGGTATGTGAAGTTTTCAGGACCTAAATCATCTTCAATAAACGTCATACCAAGTCCTATTCTATCATTTCTTAACGGCGAATGTATAGAAAGGGTTTGGGTAACAGGGCCACCATCAAAACCAACCCACTGACTGCGATGTAATCCAATAATGCTTAAGGCCTCTCTACTACCTGCATATGCAGGATTAATAGCTATGGTGTTATACATGTACTGTGTGAATTGTGGCAGCTGTTGTGCCATACCAACCGAACAACTGAACAACGCTAAAGCGATTATGTAATGTTTTATAGGTTTCATAGGTTGTGTTTTATTTGGTTCCAATATAGATAGGGCCTGTTATAGGGGCTAACCCGCTGTTTTCTAAATTAATAATGTAATAATAAGTGCCATTAGGTACGGTACCCGAAGTACCTATAGCGGCATTGTGTGCGTTGCCTTGCCAAGAGCCTTGACCTTCTCCTAATGGATAATTGTTAGATTCGAAGATAAGAGCACCCCAGCGGTTAAATATTTTAACGTTAGCTACAAAGCCACATAATTCGATCCCCGTAATGTCAAAGCGATCGTTATGGCCATCTCCATTTGGCGTAAGGGCTTTGTTTATAGTAATATCGTTTTCGCCACAAGGCAATACGATACATTCTGCATTAATCGCTATAGAGACCTCTGTAATATTAATACAGCCATTTTCAAGGCCCGTATATCTTAATAAGTAATTAATAGGTTCGCTTCCTGGTTTAAAATCGTCTGTTAGTATTAATGTGGTAGGATCGAAAATGCTGCCATTTAATTGGGCTAACGGATCTCCCTCTACGATTTCCCAAGTACCATTTACAGCATCTGGCGAGAGAAACTTCTCATCACTAAGATCGATAGTGCCATCATTATAACAAGCATCATCGGCATTAACCGTTGTTATTACTTCATCTAATACAACATTAACAGTTTGTGTATATACGGCTTCGTTAGCACAAGCATCTCGTACCGTCCATGTTCTTGTAATTTGATAGTCTTCAAAAACAGTAGCATCAAATCCATTAACTTCATTAAACACAACAATAACATTAGCAGAACAATTATCTACAAATTCGATTTCAGGCGCATTAGGAATGTCTGTACAGCTTGCGGTTATGCTGCTCGCTATGGCTTGAGAAGGTACAGGAGCTGTAGTATCTATAACATTAATAAGTTGCGAATAGGTTGTGGATAAGTTACAAGCATCTGTAGCGGTCCAGGTTCTGTTAATAGTAAAGGTACCGTCACAATTTCCAGGTGTATTTTCATCTGTAACCGTTATAACAACTTCGCTACAGTTGTCTACAGCAGTTAGTATTGCTGGGCTAGGGATGGCATCACATTCTACGGTTATATTGGTAGGTAAGTCACCTGTAAACTCTGGAGCCGTAGTATCTTGTACGGTAATAATTTGTGTAAAAGAAGCACTAAGTGCTGCATTATCTGTAGCCGTCCAAGTGCGTTCTAAGGTGTAGTTAGAGCTACAATCACCATCGATTCTATTTTCCTCAAAGGTAATGATAGGAGTGCCACAATTGTCTGTCGCTTCCAAAGTAGCTACTGGTGGAATGTTATCGCATTCTACAGTTACATTAGCAGCTAGAGTTGTAAATACAGGGGCTTGATTATCTACTACTGTTACAATTTGTTCACAAGTGCTAGTATTATTAGCGCTGTCTGTAACTGTCCACGTTACAGTAGTGTCACCAAGTTGAAAAGCAACAGGTGCATCATTAGTTACAGTTACCTCTGTACAATCTTCTATCTCTAAGTCTCCTAAGGTAACATTAGTAGCAACACAACTTTCTTGGTCTACGTTAACAGTTAAAGGCCCTGGGCAATTTATTTGTGGCAACTCACCATCAACAACGGTGATGGTTTGCTCACAATTAGCAATATTTCCAGAAGCATCTCTTACGGTCCATGTTACTACAGTACTACCAAGAGCAAAGGGCTCTGAAGCATTATTTGTAATTCCATCAGGATCGAGATTACAATTATCTGTAGCTACAGGTAGTCCTAAATTTACGTTAGAAGCTGTACATGATCCAGGATCTGCGGCAACTTCAATATCTGCAGGACAGTCTGTAATTATAGGCATCTCATCATCTGTTACTGTTACAGTTTGTGTACAATCGCTAGAATTTCCAGAGTTATCTGTCACCGTCCACGTTACTGTAGTTGCTCCTAAGCCAAACTCGAAAGTGGCAGGATCTATAGGTAAATCGTTTACAGTTGCTACTGTAGATACAATGTTACAATTACTGCTAAGAGTTGGTGTGCCTAAGTCTACGGTAGTGGTACAGTTACCAGTGCTATCGTTAGACGTAGTCGTTTCTATATCTCCAGCACAGGTAATGGTTGGCGCAATGGTGTTTATCACAGTAACTGTAGCGTCACATGTTGCTGTATTACCACTATTGTCTGTAATAGTTAAGGTTACTGTATTTTCACCAATATCGCTACAAGTGAAAGCGGTTTGAGAAAGGTCACGCGTGGCAATACCACAATTGTCTGTAGAATTGTTATCAACAGCCTCGGCTGTTAAGGTTGCGTTACCTGTAGCATCTAAAGCAATTTCCACATTTTGGCATAGGGCAGTAGGGCGTATATTATCTTCAACAGTTACTGTAGCGTCACAGAAACCTTCATTTCCATTTTGGTCAGTTACAGTAAGTCTTACAGTGTTTTCTCCCACATTATCACAGTTGAAAACAGTTTCAGACAAACTTACGGAAGCTATAGCATCACAATTATCTGTGGACCCATTGTTGATTTGTTCGGCTGTTATTGTTGCTGTATTGGTTACATCATCTAATGCTACAGTAATGTTTTGGCAAATAGCAATAGGTGCTTCATCATCTGTTATGGTTACTGTTTGTTCACAGCTGCTAGAATTTCCAGAATCATCAGTTACAGTCCAAGTAACTGTAGTTTCTCCCAATTCAAACTCAAAAGTAGCAGGATCTATAGTTGTACCATCTACAGCAGCAGTTACCGTGTTAATGGCGCAATTATTAGTTGCTGTAGGCACTCCTAAGTCTACGGTAGTGGTACAGTTACCAGTGCTATCGTTAGAAGTAGTCGTTTCAATATCCTCTGGACAAGTAATAGTTGGATTAATTGTATTTATTACAGTAATTGTAGCCTCACATGTTGCAGTATTACCACTATTGTCTGTAACGGTTAGGGTTACTGTATTTTCACCAATATTGCTACAAGTGAAAGCGGTTTGAGAAAGGCTACGCGTGGCAATACCACAATTGTCTGTAGAATTGTTATCAACAGCCTCGGCTGTTAGGGTAGCGTTACCATTAGTGTCTAAGGCAATTTCTACATTTTGACATAGGGCAGTAGGGCGTATATTATCTTCAACAGTTACCGTAGCGTCACAGAAACCTTCATTTCCATTTTGGTCAGTTACAGTAAGTCTTACCGTGTTTTCTCCCACATTATCACAGTTAAAAACAGTTTCAGACAAACTTACGGAAGCTATAGCATCACAATTGTCTGTAGACCCATTGTTGATTTGTTCGGCTGTTATTGTCGCTGTATTGGTTACATCATCTAGTGCTACAGTAATGTTTTGACAAATAGCAATAGGTGCTTCATCATCTGTTATGGTTACTGTTTGCTCACAACTGCTAGAGTTTCCAGAGTCATCAGTTACAGTCCAAGTGACTGTAGTTTCTCCCAATTCAAACTCAAAAGTAGCAGGATCTATAGTTGTTCCATCTACAGCAGCAGTTACCGTGTTAATGGCGCAATTATTAGTTGCCGTAGGGACTCCTAAATTTACAGTAGTGGTACAATTACCAGTACCATCATTAAAGGTGGTCTCGGTGATGTTAGCAGGACAGGTTACAGTTGGACTAATTGTATTTACCACAGTAACTGTAGCCTCACATGTTGCTGTGTTGCCACTATTATCTGTAATGGTAAGAGTTACTGTATTTGCTCCAATATCGTTACAAGTGAAAGCCGTTTGAGAAAGGCTACGCGTGGCAATACCACAATTGTCTGTAGAATTGTTATCAACAGCTTCTGGAGTTACGGTAGCACTACCTGTAGCATCTAAAGCAATTTCCACATTTTGACATAAAGCAACAGGGGCTTCATCGTCTGTAATAGTCACAGTTTGTTCACAATTTGCAGTGTTACCAGCAGTATCTGTAACGACCCAGGTTACTATAGTTTCTTCCAACTCAAATAAAAATGTTGCAGGATCTATAGTTGTACCATTAATTTGAGCAATAACTTGAGCGACCCCACAGTTGTCATTTGTTGTAGGTGTCCCTAAAGCAACTGCTGTAGAACAATTGCCAGTAGCGTCATTAGACGTCGTTAAAGAAATGGCGTCTGGACAGGTAATGGTTGGGTCTTCAGTATCATTAACCGTTATGGTTTGTGTTACATTGATGCTATTGTTACAGTCGTCTGTAACCCTGTAAGTTCTTGTAATAGTTTCAGGATTACTATTGTTATCAGATACATCGTTTACAAAAGTTACAATAGGTGCAATACCAGAATTATCGGTAGCATCATTTACTACTGCTATATCGGCAGCAGGGATATTGGCTGTACATTGTACACTAATGCTTTCTGGATTGCTTGCTGTAGGTGGTGTGTCTACAAAATCTCTAAAATCAATAGGTATAAGTAAAGGTGTTGGTATTGGGTTTCCAACACACAAACCATCTGTTTCAAAACCTTTAATGAGTTCTTTGTTAAATGAAACTTGAGATACAGCACCTGTACCACTTATAGAGCCAGATAGGGCTACTTCTGGCACAAAAGAAGGCGCTGTTAAAATTGTACAATCTGTAGTTACCGTTAACGATAAGCTAAGTGTCGCTAGAATATCGTCTGTATTATTAGGTAAAGGTAAAGTGCCAAGATCCCAAATTATAGCGCCATTAGTACCTATAGCAGGGTTGTAAATGGGTGTGTTTGTTGTGGAAAAAGGCGGAAATGTTTGTGTTGAAATATTAAAGTTACTAATGTCTATTGCATTAGGCACAGGAATAGTAATGCGTGTGTCGTTTAACTCTTCTGTTCCCGTGTTTCTTATATCAATAACAAAGCTTGCACTTTGGTTAGGTTCTAAATTAGAATTAGTTGCACTAGGAGGATTTCCGTTAATAGCGGTATTAGAAACAATAACTTCTGGTTCAGGAACGAAGGCTTCTACAGCAAAGGTGATGTTAAAGATTACATACGAATCTCGTGTAGAACCATACCTAATTGTTGTTGAAGATTGTAGGTTATCTATAAACTTGTTATCATCTAATGGGTCTGTGTTGTTATTACCATTATCAATATCAAACACGGCAATATCAACCCCTGTATTATTTGGTAAGTTAGGATTTCTAGCCCCTTCTGTAATGATAGAAGAGTTGAAAAAATTGTCTGAAAAATTACCAGAATGTCTTAAAGCTTCAAAAGTATTGGTATCTTGTCTTAACATTTGTAAAAAGTCACCAGATACAGCCACATCGCCTTCAGCAGCCATAACCCCTAACTTTAGATTTACATCTCCATTTTCTACAGCTTTAAAACCTGTAATGGGCAAGTTAAAAGTTCCTGGGCCATCTTCAACAAAGGCATGCCCGTCAAAAACAGTGATGTCTCTAAATTTCATTTTCGGATTTTCATAAACGACAACCATACCCCAGCCACCGTAGTATCCTACATTATCGGCATTACCTTCTCTGGTAGCGATATCGGCAACAGTATAAGCTCCTAACCCATGAGTTCTTACATATTGAGTAACATCAGAATAGGCACTGTAAATATTAAAATCCTCGCCATTGGTTGGAAATGCAATAACATTGTTAGCATTAATTTCAAGGTATTCTGTGGCGCCTGGACCTTGTATAAGTACGCGTTGTTTGTCGAAAGTTTTGGTTACTCCATTTTTAGTAACTGTAAATGTTCTTGTGTCTGTTTGAAAAAAATTAGCAGCTCTTCCAGTCCAGTATAAACCCGCATATAAAATTTTTGAACAATCTGGTATCGCACTATTTTCTGTAGAAAAAGTTAATGTTGCACTTGATGAGTTAAGCGTGTTAGGATTGGAGTCCACATCAACATATTCCATATCTGTGTTATTATTAATGCGATCTCCATAGATAACAGGAGTTAAATTGGTGTTTCCAATCATCGCAAAATCACCTTTTACAGAATAAATAGTTTGTGTAGGTGTTTCTAAAGCAGTTCTAGGAGCAAAAGGCACTCTAACTTGAGCATAACTGTTAGACCCTAGATTTGATAAAAGCAATACAAAAGCAGTAAGCATTCCATAGAGCTGCTTATGCGTTGGCACATTAAATATTTTTATGAGACGTAATTTCATTGTATTTAACTATAGGTTAGGACGGAATTTCGGTTTTGTAAAACACACGAATAGCCGTGTTTGGATTAATTTTAATAAAACGCTGTATGTCTAGCGCATTGGTATTAAAATAGCATTTTATAAAAATGTATTTTAAATTTTTAAATTGAGAGAGCGTAGTTAAATTAAGGGTTGTGTTTAAATCTTGCGGTTGGTATAAACTAATAGAAATAAGTTCTATTTTTTGAGTATTAAAATCAACGGTTTGAAGTTGACTTAAAGCTTTCACTCCATTTAAATTTAGTTTTACAGGAGGTGTTTCTGGCTGTAATACTTTTTTCTTTTGATTTGTAAAATAGACCGTAGGCTGCAATTTGAATGAGAGATCATAAAAATTGGACCTATCGGTTTCGTATTTAGCATTTTCTAATTCGTAAATATTTCTACTTTGAGCGTTTCCTTGTAAAGTCCCTAACAGTAGTATTAGTACTGAGAGAAAATAGAAATGACTATATGTTATAACTTTTTTATTCATGATATATACTAAATATTGTAATCGATGATATGCGGCATCCTATGTGTGTAATAGGGTAACTGCAATTTTCTGAGGGAAGAAAATTTACAAAAACACTTTTGAATTAAAGTCGTTAAGCGAATTAGTGCTTTTAAGACTATTACTATTGTATTTTTATATATAATTCGATTTAGGGTCATTTATATTATATTGTAGGTGGAACAAATAGACATATATCCTAAAGTCTATTCAAAAAAAAATGTTAAACCACAAATAAAATCGACAAAAAGAGAAATAATTAAATTTTATCTGTTTTTTTATGTAATTCATCGAGTGGTTTTGAAAAATATACCGTAAGAAATAAGAATCAATATGAATAATTCTGTATGGATTTTTAGACTATAGGAAAGAGTGGCTTTTGAATGTTGCCGAAAAAAGCCGTATTTTATCCTCAAAAAACAACTTTTAAACGGAAAATGAAGAAGCTATTAACCCTAATAAGACACGCTAAATCCTCTTGGGAATATAATGTTATCGACCACGAAAGACCTTTAAAGGAACGGGGTATTAATGATGCAAATTTAATTGCAAAAGCACTTTACAACTTAAATTTAACTCCAAATCTCGTAATGATTAGTGATGCCAAACGCACCAGAGCTACAGCACAAATTATTTTACCACAGCTCAATGTGTCTACAGCACTTATAACTCATAAGCACGAACTCTATGATTTTTCGGGAGAGCTTCTATTGGAAGCGATTAAAAATTGTGATGATAAAATTCATCATCTTATGGTTTTTGGTCATAATCATGCGATTACACATTTTGTGAATACTTATGGCGATTTGTATATAGAGAATGTGCCTACCTGTGGTGTGGTACAATTAGAGTTTTTAACCCAAAAATGGGTTAGTCTCACAAAAGGGCGTACCATTAAAACGCTTTTTCCAAGAGATTTAAAGTAGAGATCTAATCTATTTTAGGACCAAAAAAAACACCATTATATAACTAAATTTTAATAGCGTTTAGAAACTATTTTTACCTGAAATAGAATATATTTGTTTGCATTATAAGCACGTAACAATGACTAAAACAGAACATACTGAGAATCAATATATCAACAGAGAAATAAGTTGGCTACAGTTTAACGCAAGGGTACTTCAAGAGGCCACCGATGTGTGTGTGCCACTTATTGACCGTTTAAGGTTTTTAGGTATTTTTTCTAATAACTTAGACGAATTTTTTAAAGTACGTTATGCTACTGTAAAGCGTATTGTAGAAGCTGGTAAAGGCGGTAAAAATGAACTGGGTGGTATAAAAGCAAAACAGTTGTTAGAGATTATAACGCAAATTGTGATTACCCAGCAGACCGAAAGTTTAAGAGTCTTTGATGTAATAGATAGTGCTTTAAAAAAAGAGAACATATTTATTCTTAATGAAACTCATCTTAATGATTCGCAAAAAACGTTCGTAAAAGCGTACTACTTTCAGAATATCAGTTCTGCTTTGGTTACCATTATACTTAGTGATTTGGTAGTCCTTCCCAATTTAAAGGATAGTGCTGCCTATTTGGCTGTTAAAATGAATATGAAAGATGGGGATAAGCAATTTGCGCTTATCGAAATTCCAAAAACTGTAGATCGTTTTATTGAGCTTCCCAAAGAAGGAAATAAAAATTTCATTATAATGGTAGATGATTTGTTACGCTATTGTTTGAGTGATATTTTTAATATTTTCGATTACGAAAGTATATCGGCTCATATGATAAAAATTACTAGAGATGGCGAGTTAGATTTTGATAGTGATTTGAGTAAGAGTTTTATGGAGAAAATCTCCGACAGTGTGAAGCATCGTGAATTGGGAGAACCTGTTCGTTTTGTATACGATAAAACCATTGATACTGATACTTTGGAGTATCTTATGAAAAAAATGGGTATTGATAATACCGATAGTATTATTCCTGGAGGACGCTATCACAATAAGCGTGATTATATGAGTTTTCCAAGTTTAGGAAGACAAGACCTCTTGTATGAAAAAATAAAGCCATTGCCTGTAAAAGGCTTAAGTTTAGAAACGAGTATATTCGATGCTATCGCCTTAAAAGATTATTTGGTACATACGCCATACCATACGTTTTCTTATATCGTTAAATTTTTGAGAGAAGCGGCTCTAGATCCTAAGGTAAAAACCATAAAAATTACGATTTACCGCTTGGCTCAAATTTCTCATGTGGCCAGTTCATTAATTAATGCGGCAATTAACGGTAAAGCAGTAACCGTGTCTATCGAACTTAGAGCTCGTTTTGATGAGGAAGCTAATATTAGATATGCCGAGCAAATGAAGAAAGAGGGAGTGCAGCTTATTTTTGGAGTGCCAGGTCTTAAGGTACATAGTAAAATGTGTGTTGTAGAACGTGAAGAAGGAAAAAAACTAAAACGTTATGGCTTTATAAGTACAGGGAATTTTAATGAGTCTACTGCTAAAATTTATACAGACTATACGTTGTTTACAGCAAGCCAACCTATATTAAAAGAGGTCAATAAAATTTTTAATTTCTTTCATACCAATTACAGGGTATATGCTTATAAGCACTTAATAGTATCGCCGCATTACACGCAAAAAACAATTTTTAAGTTAATTGATGAGCAAATTAATATTAGTGCTTCTGGCGGCAAAGGTTATATTAGATTAAAAATGAATAGTTTGTCTAGTTATGTGATGATAGATAAATTGTACGAAGCAAGTAATGCAGGTGTGCGTATAGATATGATAGTGCGTGGCATTTGCTGCTTAATTCCAGGGGTTAAAGGCATGAGTGAAAACATTAAGGTAATTAGTGTGATCGACAAATTTTTAGAACATTCTAGAATGTATATTTTTGGAGTAGATGATGCGATAAAGATGTACATTTCTTCGGCAGATTGGATGACTCGAAATATAGAAAATAGGGTAGAGGTAAGTTGTCCTATATATTGTGACCATATTAAAAAAGAAATTATAGAAAATTTTAATATTTGCTGGAAAGACAATATCAAGTCTAGACTTATCAATACCGATAATGAGAATGAATACCGATTAAATAGCAAGGAGAAGGTAAGGTCTCAAATTGCTTTATATAATTATTATGTAGATAAGTTAAACTCTTAATATGCTTTCAATAAAAAAATATGCAGCTGTAGATATAGGGTCTAATGCTGTACGCTTATTAATTTCTAATGTGATAGAAGAAAAGGGGAAGCCTCCTATTTTTAAAAAAAACTCATTAGTAAGGGTGCCCATTCGTTTAGGAGCAGATGTATTTTTAAAAGGAAAAATATCTAAAGAGAATACCCAACGTATGCTAGATACCATGCTAGCGTTTAAATTATTAATGAAATCGCATAAAGTTGTAAAGTATAAGGCTTGTGCAACTTCGGCAATGCGAGAATCAGAAAATGGTAAAGCTGTTGTTGCTTCAATTTTAGAGCATTCGGGCTTACGTATAGATATTATTGATGGAGAAGAAGAAGCAGCTATTATTGCAGCAACCGATCTCAATAAGTTTATCGACCCTAATAAAGTGTATTTATATGTTGATGTGGGAGGTGGAAGTACCGAGTTTTCTGTAATTAGTAATGGTGAGCAAATTGCTTCGAAATCTTTTAAGATAGGTACAGTGCGTTTGCTTAACGATATGGTTAAAAAAGACGCATGGACACAATTAGAAGCTTGGATAGAAACGTATACAAAAGCCTATGATAAAATAAGTGTTATAGGGTCTGGAGGTAATATTAATAAGATTTTTAAAGTATCAGGTAAAGCAGTAGGAAAGCCTTTAACCTATTTTTATTTGACAAGCTATTACCATACGCTTAAAAGTTTTTCCTATGAAGAGCGTATTTCAGAATTAGGCTTAAACCAAGATAGAGCCGATGTTATCATACCTGCAATGCGAATTTATTTATTGGCCATGAAATGGAGTAAAGCAAAACATATTTATGTCCCTAAAATAGGTTTGTCAGATGGTATTATAAAAAGTATATTTTATAATACGGTTTCTAGTCATACACAGTAGATTTTTGCAATTCAACTACAAATTCTAAGAGTTTTAAGAATATAATATATATTCGTTCATAGATTTATGTGTAACATAATATCGCCAACTCAAAACGTTTAATATGAAGAAATTAATAATTGTAACATTACTCCTTGGTGCTTTATGTCAAGGATACTCTCAAAATGGTATTTATGGTGTACGTGGTGGTTTTACCTTATCTAATTTAAATTTCGATGAGGAACCAGCAGATTTTGAAAACGACAGTAGAATGAGCTTTTACATTGGTTTTTTTGCCGATTTTAGATTAAGCAATGCCGTGGCTTTTGTACCCGAAATACAGTTTTCTCCTGAAGGTGCTAAGGCAAAAGACTTGCAATTAGACTTTGTGCAAATTCCATTGTTTTTCAAGTTTAAAGTGCATGAGAAATTGCGTCTTGGTTTAGGACCTCAAGCGGCATTAAATACAACTAATAATGATGGTGGTTTTATAGAAGATTTACAATTTTCTGGGCTTGCAGGTATTGAATATAAAATTAACCAGATGTTTTTTGTAGATGTAAGATACAGCTACGGTTTCACTAATGTATTTAAAGACGCTACATTTTTAGATGCAATAAATTCTAATATACAATTGGGGGTTGGGTATCAATTTTAAGTCAAATTTTGCGTTAAAGTATCGTAGTGAGGCAGCGTATGTACTTGTTATTTAACCGTGAATGGCTTCACTATTACCTAATTGAGACATAATTTTAGCTTCATATTCTAAGAGTGCTTGCCATTTGGTATCAACTTCAGCTTTATCACCGTATTGTCTTGCAAAAGCCAAAAACATGGTATAGTGATTGGCTTCGCTTACCATGAGGTTTCTGTAAAATTCTGCAAGTGTTTTGTCTTCAAGTTCTTCCGATAATAACCTGAAACGTTCACAGCTTCTTGCCTCAATTAAAGCGGCATATAATAAGCGATGTACGAGCTGTGTGGTACGGCTGCCTCCTTTGGGGAAAAATTTCACTAAAGCGATTACATAGTCATCTTTTCTATCGCGTCCTAAAGTCCAACCACGTTCTATAATTTTATCATGTACCATTTTAAAATGGCTAATTT
>CAZLTR010000076.1:0-6413 GCA_964562415.1 uncultured Hyunsoonleella sp.
TTTTTTAGCTTGAAAACCTACACGATTAATAGTACAGTACCCTGAAAATGTAACGCCATTACCTTTTTTGCGTTTACCAGCTCTTTTCGTAGCGCGTTCTATTCTTGTTTCATTGTTATCTATATGGTTTGTTTTTGCTTTTAATCTATAGATACCTGCAGTTCCTTTTTGCGTGTAGTTGTAATGACAAGAACGGTCGTCAACTTCTTTGTCATTCTTAGAATCTAATCTGTTATGATCTGTTCCTTTTGGGACATAAAACTGTGCCTCATGAAATCCTTTTCTACAGTTTTTATCTGTTGTTTTTACCTTTTTTCCAGATAATGCAGATGTCTCTACATCTAATTGCTCTACATTTTCTAATTGCTCTTCTGTAGAACAAGAAAATAGTCCTGCCACAGCAAATATGCATGCTGCTTTTCGTAATGTTTTTAAATTTAATGTGTTTTTCATTTTTGTTTAGTTTAGTTTGGTTGAAAAATAATAGTCAATTAGTCTTATTTTCTGGCAAATTAGAGTTAAAAAATATGTTAACAGTCCTTAACACTCCCGATCTAGTAGGGTGTGGTCTGGTTAAAACGTTTGTGATTAGGTTGAAAAGAGGTGTAATAAGGTTTAAATTGCTAAACCCAGAATTATGTATTGTGGAACATCGTCATAAGGGTTTCAAATGCCATAAATATAGCGTCACGCTAGTGTTTGCAGCAGTTGAAAGTCGTAATAGATTTTCTAATACATAATTGGGGTTATAGTTTAGTTTTAAAAATGATAGGCTACACAGCGCCTAGAATTTTAATTAAGAATCTTATTACCAAGTATTAAATTAGAAAGTATTCTAAAGTTATTGATACGATTTGCGAACAAAAATTTTATGTGTGTCGTTTCTTTTCTACTATTTAAGCGATATTTTTATTTGCAAGTCGTATTACTTTGAGAATTGTTTTGTTTAAGAGAAGGCGATAGTAAGGAAAAAGGCCGTCTAAATTACTTTTTAGACGGCCTTTTAAAGAATGAAATGAATATGTGTTTGGGTACTAGTGTTATAGATTTAAATGTCTAATAGTAATTGCACCAGCTATGATGATTTGTAGTTGAAATCTTAGCCTCCATTTTGGAAATCATAGCTTACGCTTTTAATCTTTACTTCTGTAATTTTACCAGAGTTGGCTCTGTAGGCCCCATATCTAAAGCGCATAGTGCTATCGTTACGAGAATGTGTTTTTGTTCGTTTTTTAACATCACCAACATAAACAGAGTAGAAGGCTTTGCTACTCGAATTCCACCCACAAATTATTTTTATTTTGAAGTCTTTATCTTTATCAACCCTACCAATTTCCTTTTCACTTCTGCCTCCGTTACTTGGAGTGCCTCCATTGAAAAGTACATCTTCCATAACAAGTCTAATTTGAGAGCCGCTAGAATAGGCTTTAAGTAGCCATACAGGACCTTTGGTTGATCCTGGTGTACTAGAGTGCATTTGAGCAATATAAGAACCACCTGCACTAACTTTGGAAATATTATAAGTCCCTTTAAAAACCCCTTTTCTATTTTTCCTCTTTTTAAGTAAACTATAGTAACGTTCTATCCTAACCGAGTTGCCATCACTATCTCTAGTACCGCCCTTAATTTTGTAAACTCGATA
Source organism: uncultured Hyunsoonleella sp. (assembly GCA_964562415.1). Taxonomy (GTDB): domain Bacteria; phylum Bacteroidota; class Bacteroidia; order Flavobacteriales; family Flavobacteriaceae; genus Jejuia. The sequence continues at coordinate 1,643 of CAZLTR010000076.1, forward strand.
AGAGCCGCTTTTACTTTCGTTATAGTCAGGACTTCTGTCGTCTAAAGTCCCTAAGCCAAGATTTTTTTTAAAGAGTGATGTACCGTCTAGGTTATTTTCTGAAATAGAAATTTCCTCGTCTAAAAGAATGTCGTCTTCTAGGTTGGTAGAGCAAGATGTTATAAGTACACTTAACAAAATACCTAAGCTAAGCATAATCATTTTTAAATTACTTTTTTTTGTAGTCATAATAATTTAGTTTAATTGTTAATTATCTCAAAATTAATTAATTACGCCCGCTAAACAATCCTGATCTCACATGTGCTTTTCTGGTCTGGTACGGTTTCATGTGAGTAGAAATGTTAAATTTTTTAGAAGTGGTAGTACTTAGAGAATTCAGATAAGAGAGACAAAAAAAGCCATCTGAAAATCAGACGGCTTTAGTTTTTTTGTTAAAATTTATTATGGTTTTAGAAGAGTATTAAATGTATTTTAAATAAATTATTGTACTTCCATATAGCTCTGTTTCATAGTATCCCAATATATTTCTGCTTGGCCTCCTTTACAACGGTACGCTCCAAAACGAATTTTTGCTTGTTTACCAACTTGGTATTTTGTTTGACCATCAATAACCACTTGCGTGTTTGGGATTCTAAAATCTTTAGTTGTTCCATCTACAGTAACTTTAACCCATTGTTGATTATCTTCTTTAAAATAATTTCGCATGATAATTTTTTTACGGGTATTATGCGGGATATTCTTAATAAATACCAGTTCTCTACCAGTAGTTCCAGAGCCACCGCGTTTCGTGATTTTTTCGGCGAATAGACCATAGTCTGCAAAAGATCCGTTTACAAATCTTTTTTTGGCAACAAGTAAAAGTATTGCTGGGTCTGGAGAACCAATAGTAGCATTAAAATGTGTACCCTTAGCTTGCATGATGTAAGTACCTGTGTTGTCTCTCATATCTCCATTAGAATAACTATCACTAACAAAGCCCACGTCTTTTATAGTCACATAGCCTTCCATTTCTACAAAGCTTCCCTTTTTTTTAGTATTTACTGTTTTAGAAGCGCGTTCTATTCTTGGTTGTGTAAGATCACCTGTTTGATTTTGCGTGCCTGCTGCTATTTTATAAACGCCAACAAATTTGCTCGAACCATCGGCAAGTGTTACATTTTTTTGATGGTAGTCGGCGTGACAGGTCCTATCGTCAATATCTCCTGTTTTATGTACTTGCGTTTTATTAATATCATTACCGCCTGGTTTTACATCGGTAAATCTGTAAATTCTTCCATGTGTATTTTGGTCACAGGATTTTGCGGATAATCGATTTTCTGGTACAATAATAGCATCTTGATCTAATACAGTGCTAGTGTCGCCTTCTATGCTTTCTCTTTCACAAGAAGTCGTTACTGCTAATAAAATAATACCAAGTTGAGTTGCTTTAAATAATTTGAATTTGGGTGTCATATCGTGAGAGGTTTAGTTTAATTGGTAATAGCTTTTTCTTTTGAAGAAAAACTAACGGACGTTGCAATATAGATATAAAAGCAGTTTAAAATATGATATTCTCATTTTTTTCGATTAAAAACATAGTTTTGTGTAAAAAATAACACTGTTTTTTGATTAAAACGTATTTTTATGTAAGTCTACTCTTAGGGCTGTAAGACCATAGGTTACAAAAAACTACAATTTTAGGAGACGTTTTCTTTAAGAAAGAGCGTTTTGTAGCCAATTATAAATAGTTTAAATTAGTGGTGCTTTTATTGTGAAAAAAAAGTGAATCATTCTTAATTTAAATTACAAAGACTCCAAATTCCTCCCAATTAACTTGATACGTTTATGAGTAAGAAAACAAAATTTATAGCTGTAATCATTTTTCTAATAGGTACAGTGGGGTACGCATGCTACACTTTGGTGGTTGTGCCTACTAAAAACCTTAGACCTGTTTATGTGATACCATCTAATGCTGTATTTTTTCTCGAAACAGAGAAGCCTATATCAACCTGGGAAGATATTCGAAGCAATACCATTTGGACACACCTTAAGCAGCACCCTTATTTTTCAGAATTAACAGAAAATGCCAACACATTAGATACTTTATTTCAAGAGAATAGAAAATTATTTAAACTATTAGGCTCCCGATCGTTACTTGTATCTGCGCACATGTATAAACGTAATGATTATGACTTTTTATTTGTAGTTGATTTACAGAAGATTTCAAAATTTACACAATTTAAAGACTATTTGGGTAAAGTTTTAAGCGATAGCTACAGTTTTAGTAGAAGAGTATACAAAACAAAAGATATTATAGAATTGTTAGATAAAGAAACAAAGGAAACCCTTTATTTAACAGTTTTAGATAATTTATTAGTCGCTTCTTATACCAATGCGCTTACCGAAGCTGCTATAGATGAATATACCGTTCCAACAATAGGTAGAGACCAAAATTATATCGATATTTTTAAAAAAGTAGATCACGATAACATGTTACGTTTATATGTGCAGCAGAAGTATGTAAAAGACTTTGCAAAGTCCTATATAGATACTCCTAATGAATCTTTAAATTACATTAGTGAGAACTTATTATATACAGGATTAAGTTTCGATTTAGACAATACACTTTTATTAGCAGAAGGGTATACCAACTTTAAAGAGCGGCATCAAACCTATATAGAGGCCTTGCATAAATCTGGTTTAGGTAAACGTAGTATAGCAGAAGTGGCACCTCAACGTACTGCGTTTTATTTAAGTTTAGGTTTTGATAGTTTTGAACGTTTCTACGACAATTTTCAAGAACTAAAACAACAAAATACCGAGGAACTGGACACCTATGAGGCTACAATTGCCAAAACCGAAAAGTTTTTAGATATTAATATTAAAGAACAGTTCGTTGATTGGATGGATGATGAGGTGGCTTTTTTACAGCTTCAACCTACACAATTAGGCCGTAAAAATGAATTTGCAGTAGTACTAAAAGCGACAGACGGCGCTAAAGCAAAAACGCAGTTGGATGTGGTGTTAAAACAAATTAAAAAGAAAACACCCGTTAAATTTAGGCAAGTTAATTACCGAGGATATACTATTAGCTTTATGGCTATGAAAGGGTTTTTTAAACCACTTTTAGGACGGTTTTTCAAAGATTTAGAAAAACCTTACTTTATCATTATTGAAGATTACGTTATTTTTAGTAACCACCCACAAACGCTTAAAAATTTTATAAATGATTATGAAGCTGAAAAGACATTAGAAAACTCCAAAGAATACCAAAATTTTTCTGAGCATTTTGATAACAAGTCAAACATGTTTGCATACATAAATATGCCTTTGTTTTATAAAAATATGAAGTATATGGTAAGTCCAGAAACTCGAACACAATTACAAAAGAATAAAGCTTATATTACCTGTTTTTCTCAAATAGGCATGCAATTAAGTGCTTCGGGGGCAATTTTTAAAAGTCAGTTTGCTGCAGAATACAGAGATCCTAAAACCTTTAAAAAGAATGCGCATTTTGCAGAAAACCCAATACCTTTCTTACCGTTTAAACAGGGTGTAAATAAAACGTCTTTTGAAACGCCTGAAACCAATAATAGCATCTTGTTAAAAATGGTAGACGAGGAAGAGTTGATAAAAGTAGACGCTATTACACCAGACGATTTAAATGCGAAACGGTATACAGAGATTTATAAAGAAGGGCTTTTAAAAGTAAGTGTGCCATTAAAAAATGGTATGAAACATGGTGTTTACCGAAAATACCACCCAAATGGGAGCATCCATATTAAAGGACGTTACAAAAAAGATAAGCGCGTAGGACTTTGGAAAATCTATGATGCCGATGGCAATACTGTAGAACGAAAGCGTTACTAGTTTACAGTCGCAGATTTTGAAGTGCTAAAGAAAGGAATTTAAGTAACTATAAGTAATATTGATAGGATTATTGAAAACTTAAAGCTTTTGCATGACAGGTCAGGACAATAAACTCAAGGAAATCGTCTATTTTTAGCGTTTTAAAATTTTAAACAAACTATACATGAAACAATCCTATTTAAGTATCCTAAAATTAGTGGTTTTTGGTTTTACTTGTAGTTGCTTAAGTTGTAAGCAAGATGCTACTAAGCCAAAGGAGGCCGTAACTGAAGAAAAAGTAACAATTGCGCAAGCGATTACGGGAAGCTGGGGAGACCAAGGAGATGGTACTTATGTAAATCCTATTTTGAATGCAGATTATCCAGATTCGGATATCGAACAAGTAGGTGACACGTATTATATGATTACATCGAAACAACATGTTTCACCAGGGATGCCCATATTGGCGTCTAAGGATATGGTAAATTGGACAAATGTAGGTCATGTTTTTGATAAATTATCTTGGGGACCAGAATACAATTGGGATCGCATGAATGGATATTCATTTGGAGTATGGGCAGGAGACTTAGCTTACCATGATGGTACTTGGTATTGTTATCAAATAGACTATCAGCATGGGTTAATGGTAACTACAGCTAAGGATATAAAAGGCCCTTGGTCTAAACCTGTATTTATGTTACCAAAGGCAAAGGTTTTAGATGATCCCGCAGTATTTTGGGATGAAGACTCACACAAAGCTTATGTGATTGTAAATACAGCAGGAAAGCAAAAAAGTCCAGAAAACACTATTGAAGGTAACGAAAATAGAATTTACGAAATGAGCTGGGATGGTACTAAAATCCTAGACGAAGGTAAATTGGTATATACAGGTATGGGAGCAGAAGCTGCAAAAATTTATAAGATAGATGGTACATGGTATATC
>CAZLTR010000076.1:6423-13789 GCA_964562415.1 uncultured Hyunsoonleella sp.
ACTAAACCAGGGGTTAAAAATCCTAAAAATGATAGAAAGCAAATTGTATTACGTTCAAAAGAGAGTATATATGGACCTTATGAGGTGAAAACGGTTTTAGAAAAAGGAACTGTATTTAACCATCGTAGTGCTAGTCAAGGAGCGTTAATGCAAGCTCCAGATAAATCATGGTGGTATATGCACCAACTTATTCAAAATGATACGATTCCGTTTCAAGGTCGCCCACAGTGTTTAGAACCTGTGAATTGGATTGATGGTTGGCCTATTATAGGAGTAGATGAAGATAATGATGGTATTGGTGAACCTGTAAAACAATATAAAAAACCCATAGAAGGGTTTCCTGTTTCTGCACCTAGCTCAGATGATGAGTTTTCGTCGGTAACATTAGGGGGACAGTGGGAATGGAACCATAACCCAAGAGATACGCATTGGTCGCTTAGCGAACGTGCAGGCTGGTTACGTTTAAAAGCAAGTACTGTATTGCCAAATGAAAAGGGGTATGGCCCAAATATAAACGAATGGACTAATAACGATGGTTCCGATTCCGATTTTTGGCGAGCAAGCAATACGCTAAGTCAACGTATTATGGGGATTACCACAGGAACTGCAGAAGCAAAATTTGATGTTTCTGGTATGAAACCGCATCAGTTGGCAGGTTTTGTGCGTTATGGCGGCGTATTTAATTTACTAGGTGTTGAAGTAGCCGAAGATGGTAAGAAGAATTTATTTTATATGAATCCTATGGCCCAAAAGACGACTGGACCAGAGTTGACAGGAAATGATTTATACATAAGAACGTCTAATACAAGTAACCAAGCATTTTATGAATACAGTTTAGATGGTAAAACGTACAAGCGTTTTGGCCCCATATTTACTATCGCTTTTGGCAAATGGACAGGAGATCGTCTTGGGTTCTTTTCTTGGAATACAAAACAAGATGCAGGACATATCGATGTAGATTGGTTTACATATAACTATGATGGCCCTAAAGCTGCTAAAATTTAAATAAAATATTACATTAGAAGTTATTCATTAGATTTTGAAGGTGTTGTCATGAATTATAGCGTATCATAATGAACAATTTAAAAAAGCTTATCTATACTTTATTCGTTATAACTTGTTTTACAGGTTGTAATGTGCAGAAATTTCAACTTTTAGAAGCAAAAACGAAGCCCAATATAGTCTTTATTTTAGTAGACGATTTGGGCTTATATGACTTAGGATATACAGGAAGTTTATTTTATGAAACCCCACATATAGACCGTTTGTCTAAACAGGCCATGGTATTTACTAAGGGGTATGCGGCAAGTCGGGTTTGTAGTCCTTCAAGAGCAAGCTTAATGACAGGTAAGTTTACGGCGCGGCATGGTATTACAGATTGGATAGGTGCTAAAGCAGGAGAAGCGTGGAGAGAACGCCAACGGCATGATAAATTATTGCCTGCGGATTATGTTAGAAATTTACCTCAAGATGATATCACATTGGCAGAAGCAGTAAAGGGGGCAGGTTATAAAACCTTTTTTGCTGGGAAATGGCATTTAGGCAATGAAGGCTCTTATCCCGAAGATCATGGTTTCGATATTAATAAAGGAGGTTTTCATCGTGGAGGGCCATCAGGAGGCTATTTTGGCCCATGGCAAAACCCTAAATTAACCAATAAAAGCAAAGGAGAAAACTTAACGTTGCGATTGGCTAATGAAACGGCTAATTTTATAACACAGCATAAGGACTCTACTTTTTTTGCATTTTTATCATTTTACGCGGTACACGCTCCCATACAAACTACAGAGGCAAGATGGAAAAAATATAGAGAAAAGGCAGAAGCTATGGGCATTTCTAAACAAGGTTATAAAATGGAACGTGTTTTGCCTGTACGGCAGGTACAGGATAACCCTGTATATGCTGGACTTGTAGAAACGATGGACGATGCTGTTGGCATAGTTCTTGAGGCTTTAGAGGCAAATGGTATTGCAGATAATACCATTATTGTATTTACGTCGGATAATGGAGGTGTGGCGTCTGGAGACCATTATGCAACAAGTAATTTGCCTTTAAGAGGCGGTAAAGGATACCAATGGGAAGGAGGAATTAGAACGCCTTATTTAATAAAGGTGCCATGGTTAGATGTAGAAGGTACAAAAAGTAATGTTCCTGTAATTGGAACCGATTTTTACCCTACACTTTTAGACCTTGCTAAAATACCTTTACTTCCAGAACAGCATATAGATGGGGTGAGTTTAAAACCTTTATTAGAGGGGGATAGCCTAAAGTTAGACAGACCTTTGTATTGGCATTACCCGCATTATGGCAATCAAGGCGGTAGTCCTGCGTCAATTATTCAGCAAAATGATTGGAAATACATTTATTTTTGGGAGGATGGTAAAGAAGCATTGTTTAAGCTTCCTTCTGAAGAACATGATAGGCTTAATAAAATTAAGGAAGCCCCTGAAACGGCGAGACGCATGCGTATAAAACTCATGTCTTGGTTAAAAGAGGTTAATGCAAAAATACCTGAAAAAGATGTTGAATACGATAAAAATAAAGCAGCCCAACGTTTGCAACAAATAAGGTTAAAAAAATGGCCTAGTTTAGAAAATGAAAGATTAAAAGTGCTAGATAAAGCCTATAAGCCTAATGAGAATTGGTGGAAGAGTAAGTTAACAATAGACTAAAAATGATGAAACATGTTGCATATATCTTAGCGTTTGCATTTACAATTTTAATAAATGCGCAAACCATGAAACACCCTGCGATATATGTAACAGCCGAACAGCGTCCACAGATACTACATTTAATTGAAAACTACAGTTGGGCTAAAACTATTAAAACCCAACTACATGCTGCTGTAGATATAAAACTTTTAAGTCACCTAAGAAACCCAAATACGATTACAGATGGGATACCTCAATTTGCAGCTAATAGTAAAGTAAATACCGAGTTTCAAGCCAGTCCCTTAGCTACAAAACACAATAGTAAATTAGCTTTAGCTTCTAGGTCTGCCATGTTGTACTATTTAACACAAGAGGTGAAATATGCCCAATTTGCAGCCGATATAATAGAACCTTACTTAGCCTATCTAGCAACTCGCACACCAAAGCGTACTAGTATAACTGGAAATGATTTTTATGACCCTAGAACAACCTATGGCCCTTTGGCTTTAACTTACGATTTTATCCATAGCTATTTAAAAACACCAGGGGCTACGGTTTACAAAAAAGAACGAAGAAAACGTATCTCTTTTAATACTACAGAAGCCCAAAAAGCAATCTTAAATATGGTAGGGGATATGTTGCAAGAATATGGCGCTCCAGATGTTCACGGTAAGATAGTCTCTAACCACCCTATTTTAACAGCACCAGGTGCATTGTTTGGTATTCTTTGTGTCGAAGATGATACAGAAAGAGAGCGTTTGTTTAATGTCTTTTGGGAAAAAGGAACAGCACATCAAAATTCGTTTAAACACACCATACTACCTTTGTTTGGTGCTCAAGGAATTTGGCCAGAGTCTTTAAGTTATAGCTTTATGCCTGCTGTAAGTATGGTACTAAACATCATAGACCGAGTAAAGCCAGAATTAAATATAACTAAAGATTACAAATATATTTTTGAAGGTAATTTTTTATTTGACAATTTAAGACTTCCAGACCGCCGTTTTGTACGTTATGGCGATTCAAAACGCAACAAGGATTATACCCAAAATTTATACCGCTATACGTTAGATATAGCGACACGTAGAAATTACCCCAATTTAAAGCGAAAGGCGCAAGTAGCATTAAAACAAGCTTACCAAGTTCGAGGTGGATATGCCCCAACATTAAGTAATGATGTGTTTAATAATTATGGCGAATTACAGCTGTTTTGGGGGCATCCCATTCCTAATACTATAGCGGGAGGTATCGATTTTCAAAAACCTACAGTTGTTATTCAACATGCTGGAATTGCTTTACAACGCAATAGTGTGGCAAAAAAGAACGCGACCTATGGGTTATGTGGTATTATAGGAGGCGCACACTATGTGCATTCTCATGTTACTGGCATAGGAATGGAATTGTATGGTGTAAATTATGTTATGGCACCTAATGCAGGCTTGCCTAAAAGTGTAAAACAACGCCGTGTACCAGAACACGAACAGTATTTTAGGTTGCACGCTGGAAATAATACAGTTATTGTAAATGGTAGCTCGCATGGAAGACAAGAAGGCTCGTGGAAGCAAAAAGCACACGTATGGCAAAACACAGCTGTAAATGTTGCTGCCGAACCAAAACATCTAGAAACTCCAGTGACTAAAACGTTTAATTTTGCAACACAGTTGTTAAAGGATGAGGTGAATGATGCAACCCAACAACGTACACTTGGACTTATTAGAACCAGCCAAACCTCAGGCTATTATTTCGATATGTTTAGATCTAAATCTAACGGTAAGAATAAGTTTCACGATTATATTTACCATAATATAGGAGATAAAATGCTAATATTGGATGCCAGCGGTAAAAAGCTGCAAACGTCCAAAACCAAAATGTATAACACTCATATAGGAGACGCTGTTAAATCTCCTGGTTGGCGATTTTTCGAAAGAACAGCAGCTTCTAAACCAACTGCGAAGTCGATGAACATTCGCTTTGATGTGAGTTTTAATGACCGTTACATGCACATGTTTGTACCACAGGGTGTGGAAAGAACTTATACTAAAGCTCTAGCGCCTCCAACGCGAGAGGCAAAGCATGACTATGACCATAAAAAAACTCAAGTTTTAGCCATTAGGCAGGAAGGAGAAGCTTGGCAACAGCCTTTTGTAGCAATTTTTGAACCGAGTTTAAATAAGAATGCTTCTATTAAATCGGTAATACCTCTAAAAACCAATGCTAAAATCGTAGGCGCCAAAGTAACTAGTAATGTTAAAGGAAAGCGCATCATAGATTATATTCTATGTAATGATGCTTTAGGTGTTATAGATATTCCAGAATACGCTATAACATTTAAAGGGCACTATGGTATTGTAAGAGTTGAAGATAAAACAGCAACACAGCAAACCATAACACTATATATTGGAGAAGGGGCTAGTCTGGTTTATAAAGACATTAGTTTGGTGCTAAAAGTAAAACGTAAAGGGTTTAAAATTATTGAAAAATAAGAAGGAACTATAAGGTTTAACCCGTGAAAAATAGTGTTGAGATGAGGTTTAAAAATGTTTTATGTATAATTCGTAGTAGCTGCTACCGGATTTTGTGTTTTCTTTTGTTGGGCTGTGGGCAATCTTCTAATCAAAACAATGGAGATGCAAGACATAAAGCGCAGGGTGTTGAATCTAAATTTGAAACTATTTTTAATGGAAAAAATTTAGAGGGGTGGCTAGGAGATCCTAAGTATTGGAGTGTTAAAGATGGGATGCTTATAGGTACCGTATTACCTGAGAATTTGTTGAAACGTAATTCATTTATTATCTATCAAAATGCGCAACCCCAAGACTTCGAGTTAAAATTGGAGTACAAAATTTCTCAATTAGGGAATAGCGGTGTTAATTACAGGAGTACACTTATAACGACACATCCTTTTGCCTTAAAAGGATATCAGGCAGATATTGATGGTAAGAAGCGCTATGTAGGTCAAAACTATGAAGAAAAGAAGAGAACGACTCTAGCTTATATGGGAGAAAAAGTAAGTATCCCAACCATGCCTGATAGTATACCTGTGAGCAATTTACGAGCTAACATTAAAAAAAATTGTTGGCAATCTAGATATGTAGAGATACGATTAGCAACACGTGAAGACTTAAAATCCATCATACATAAGGATTGGAATGCCTTACACTTAATTGTTAAAGGCAACAGAATGCAACATTATGTTAATGATGTATTAATGAGTGATGTTACCGATTTAGACACCATAAACAGAACTTTGAGAGGTTATATTGGAATGCAGGTACATACTGGACCTCCTATGGAAGTAGCCTACAGAAATATCCAATTGAAGCTGTTGTAGCTAGCCGTAATTGTTTCTTATAGCAAATTGGTTTAAAAAACGACAAAAGCTGTTTTAATAGCCATATATTATATAGTTTGAAGGAATGTTTAAGTTATATATTTATGGCATCAAGATTTTATAGCCTATAAAAAAATTGAAAACCTATCTTATTTAAGCTCTTATTTTAAAAAACCTTCTTGTTAAAAGTTACCATTGCTTATGTGTACATATTTAGTTATAAATAGTTGTTTTTTATGTAGGTTTATTCTTTATTTTTTGTGATTTTGTTAAAAAAACATAATTATATTTCATTTATATCAAGATGTTTTAGGATTCTGTTCTAATTTCTGTTAAAGCCCTTTGTTAAAGGAATTAGCATGTTTTTTCGTGTTAAAAAACAGAAAATAACACGTATAATGTAGGTTAATCAGGACAGTGCATAACGGTTAGAGCAGGATACCCTATTAAATTTTAACAAATATTTTAGGAAATTAAATAACTAATTAACTTAAATTTTTATGAAATTACAGAATGGAACTAAAGTCTTTTTTGGCTTTGGGCGTATTTGGTTATGCGTCATCTTGATGCTGTCATTTGCGACAATGTCATATGCTCAAACGATCTCTGGAATTGTCTCGGCCGACGGGCAACCTTTACCAGGAGCTACTGTTGTCGTTAAAGGGAGTTCTAAAGGCGCAAGTACAGATTTTGATGGAAAGTACATAATTGAAGCAGACGCTAAGAGTATTTTAGTGTTTTCTTATGTGGGGTATTCAACTAAAGAAGTTTTAGTGGGAAGTCAAAAAAGTATCGATGTGTCTTTAGAACAGGATAACGAACTAGATGAAGTTGTGGTCATTGGTTACGGGACACAACGAAAATCAGATTTGACAGGATCTGTATCCTCAGTGACTGCAGAAGATTTAACAGTAGTGCCCGTAGCAAGGGTAGATCAAGCTTTACAAGGTAGAGCTGCAGGAGTACAGGTAACTCAAGTAAGTGGTGCTCCAGGAGCAGGAACAGCGATACGAATTCGTGGTGGTAACTCCATAACAGGAAGCAATGAACCTTTATGGGTTATAGATGGTATTATTGTGGGAACAAATTTTAACCTCAACAACTTAAATAGTAATGATATAAAATCTATAGAAGTATTAAAAGATGCATCTTCAATAGCAATTTATGGTTCTCGAGGCGCAAATGGTGTTGTATTAGTTACCACAAAAAGTGGAAAAGGCGTAGGAGCAGGTAAGCCAGAAATAAGTGTAAACACCTATACAAGCATGCAGTTAATACCAGAACTGCCAGATTTGTTATCTCAGGAAGAACAAATAGCATTTACAAACGAGAGTGCAGAGTTTAGAGGCGTTGCATTACCCTTTCCAGACGACCCATCAACATATCC
>CAZLTR010000077.1:0-13710 GCA_964562415.1 uncultured Hyunsoonleella sp.
TCTTTTGTGATTTTTTGCATCGACGAATTTTATATTGTAATTATGCGAAACACAAAAGTAACACTTTGATTGGTTTTGAAAAAACCCTTCTTCATGAAAGTACAAAAAATATGGAAAAAGCAGAATTAGTTCTTATTTTTCAATGATTTACTGATATTCTTAAGAATCACTTTAAGTTTTTAAAAAAATAGTGTTATACAATTGACAATTATAGATTATACTACTCCTAAATCTCCAGACAAATACGCTTTTATAACTCTGCAAGCTACTTTGTAAACATAAATTTAAAGCGTCCTTTTTTATAACATTGCAACTTTTGTTCTAACTAAGATTACAAGACATAACCAATCTTTTAATTTTTATAACAAATTACATATAAAACAAAAAACTACCACTCTAAGTGATAGTTTTTGTTTTATATAATATGTTGTTCTTGTTTTTAATACTCTTGATAAGTATCTGCACCAATATTAAAGGTTAAAGAAAAACGCAATGTATTTTCCAACGGACTTCTAACTTGTGATGCAGAGAAGAGATACGATAAATCAATATTTACAACATTATACTTAAATCCTGCTCCTATAGAAAAGAATTTTCGTGCACCTTTTTCTTCACTTTCATTAAAGTATCCTGCTCTAAACGCAAATGAATCTTGGTATAAATATTCTGCACCTAAAGACCAGGTAAATTCTTGTAATTCTTCGCTAAATCCATTTGGAGCATCGCCAAATGACTGAAACACACCCGATAGAAAGCTTACGTCATCATCTTGTCCAGAAACTATTGTAGTAGGCTCTGTAGCCTCTTGCTGTATCCCATCTCCATTTTCATCAACAAAACCTAGTTGCGGAGGTGTTGGTACTAACAACTTAGTCACTTCCGCCGTAACTCCCAATTTATTATAATCGTCAAATATAAAATCAAACCCTCCACCTAATCGTAGTGTTGTAGGTTGGAAGTTCTCTGTACCACCATCATCGTATTTAAACTTAGGTCCTAAGTTCTGGATGGCAAAACCACCACGCCATCTTCCATTAAAATTATCATAAGCCTCTTCTTCACTTTGGTAGAATCCTGAAATATCTACACCAAAGGTATTTGCCGAAGACGTATCATTATTCCCTAAATTAAGTCTCAAATCCGATCGTAAATAACGCATGGCTACAGACATGGCAAAATTATCAGATAAGCGCAACGCATAAGACGCATCAAATGTCAATTCGTTAGGACGCTGTGTTAAAGGCGTTTGAAATTCATCTTGACGAAATTCGATATCTCCCAAAGAGAAAAATCTTAAACTCGCTGCAAAAGCACTACGCTCGTCTATTCTATTAAAATAGGTAGCACTCCCTAAAAATATATCATTAACTAAATTACTTAAATAAGGCGTATAACTTAATGCCACACCAGATTTGCTTTCTGAAAACACATACTTTGAGGAATTCCACTGCTGTGAAAATGCATCTACTGAAGTCGCCACCCCCATATCTCCCATACCTGCTGCTCTAGCATCTGGTGCTATAAGTACGAAAGGCACTCCTGTTGTGATAACACGAGAGTCGTTAGGGTTTACAATAGTATTCTGAGCGCTTAAATGTAACGTCAATAAAAAAGCAACTAACGCTATGATCTTATTTTTCATATATTAAATTTAATTTAGCAAATATAATTTTTTATTAGAGTATTACAAGTTTCTCTATTTTCTCAACGGTTTTATTTAACAGATTAGATCTTACTGTTAATTTGTAAATATAAACCCCTTTTCCTATTCTGTCTCCAAAATCATCTCTTCCATCCCATACAATATCTCTAGATAATGTATTTGTGGTCACTGCACCTGCCGTAGTTTGCCCATTTAAGGTTCTTACTAATTTTCCAGAAACAGTGAATATCTGTACTGAAACGTCTAAAACCCCCGAACTATTGTGATTGAACCAAAATTCTGTATAATTTACAAAAGGGTTAGGGTAATTTAAAACATTAGTTATGACCAATTCTTGGTTTTCATTAAACACCACAAATTGAATTTCTGCAGTTGAAGAATTATTAAAAACATCCCAAGCATTTACAGTTAGCGTGTGCAATCCAGGATCTAGATCTCTAAAGGGAAATGTAACAGTTCCTCTAGTAAAATCGTCTATTTCGGTTTCATAAAAATCGTTTAGTACTATAGGATTCGTTTCATCTCCATCTAAAATCCCAACAATATCATGTCCTATTCCCCCAATAGTATTAATCCCATTAGGGTCTTCCAATTTGACCAGCAAAGTAGGAGACTGATTGGTAATCCCACCAGATATGAAACTCTCATCGTTCATAAAAATAGAAATGGCAGGCCCTACTGTGTCTTCTTCGGCGTTCTCGTTAACGCCACCTATCATTACATTTGAAATATCTGCTCCAGTTTGATCTTCTAATACTTGAGAATTCTTGGCATAAAAACTCACTCTACCTTCCCCAACAGGAATACGAATATCTTTTGGTACAACAAACTCAAATTCGAACTCACCATTAGTCACAGAAGACTGTCCTCTAAACAAAATAGAGCCCAAAGTTTCGAAATCTAAGCGTATTAACTCTCCATTTAACGTAGTATTATCATTCGCTAGCGTCTGCCTGCTTACAGATTTATCATAAATAGTTGTAGAAACAACCCCCCTATAATTTGTCAAAACATTACCATCAACATCTGTTACTTGCCCTGCTAATTTCACCCTACTTAAGGCCTTTAATGTATCTGTAGTTTGCCCCACTGGTACATTATTAATTCGTGTTAACCTTATATTAGATTTAGGTATTGCCAGTTTCATCGCAGGGTCACCAATATAAAATACTAGTCGGCGTTGCCTTGAAAAAGAAATTTCTGGATCTATTTTTGTTAAACGCAACGCTTCTGCTGTAGATACAATTTCATTATTTTGAATCAAATCCTCTTCAAATGAAAATAAATATTTACCCAATGCCGTATTAAATTGTGTCCCAAAAGTTACAAAAACTTGGCGCGTTGTAGTTATTAAGCTTATTGCCCCTGCCTCCTTATTCCAATAGGTAAATTCTCCAGCAGTTTGCCTAAAAGGGTTATCAAACTTTGTAAACTCGCAAGTTACTGTTACAAAGCAATTGAGTTTATTAAAATTTTGAAAATCGTTTATAATAGGAATATTTAAAATACGTTCTTCGGCCAATCCCTCTTCTCCTCCATGTCCAAAATAATTAACCACTAAAGCACCAGAATTAACGCGATTCTCAAATTCGTTAACCACTTGGGGGTAAGTATCTCCCGCAGCAGAAGACTCTTGCTGAAAAGCATCGGAGTGTATTTTTAAAACATTTATAAAAGTTCTATTTTCTGCAACATCGTCTCCTACTTCATCTGTTGTGCCTTGTATGACCCGTTCCCAATCCTGATCTACATCATCTGAAATCACAAGATAATTATTTCGCCAACTTCCAAAAGAGGCTTCGGCATAATACGATTCTATTTTATCGACCAACTCTCTAGCCCGTTGCGGCGTATCTGCTAAGATGCGTCCCACCGCTATATCTAAACGGTCACTGTTATCTAAAGCGCCTTCATCTTCATCCATCATGCCATAAAAATCATCAGATACGAACGAGTTTGTTAAACTAAAACTTGACAAGGCGTGCCATGAAGGCACTATATTGGTATTATTAGGTATTCTATCTTTATAATCGTAAGAACCATCTCCAAATAAACACAGGTATTTTAGTTTTCGATCTGGTGTGCTTGCATTATCATAGATATACTTTACGAGATTACGAATAGCTCCAATATCTTGATTACCCGTACTAAACTCATTGTAAATTTGAGCTAAAGTAAGCACCTTAACATTTAAATTGTATTGATTTCTATTAATTTGAGCTAAGCGTTCTGCTTGATTTAACATGTTTGAAGGCGCCACAATTAAATAATCTATATCCTCGAATTGTCCGTCTTGATTTCTAAAAATAGTCCCCTTAATATTTTGATTGCTAACCGTTGTATTGTTATCCCGTTGTGGCGTAAAATAATCTGCAGCAGTTACAGCGACATAGTCTCTTTGCACTCCCATATTTGCACGAAAACGAAATGTAGACACTGCTGGATTATGTAGTACATTAGTAATATTAAATTTATTTGTTACATCCCACACCTCTTCTAGTCCATTAGCATTAGATATCACATATTCTGCAACCCCTACATTAGACGCAACACTCGCATTGGTAAATTGAAACTGTTTATTCTCAAAAACCAGCCCTCTAACCGCCTCAATAGAGATGTAATCCAAATATCCTATGGCACTTGGGTTACCAGCATTATCATAATCTAACCGCACCGATACATTAGCACTAGATACCGTTAAATCATCTACATAAGATGCTCCCGAGCCTAATATTGTTCCATTGGTTCTTGAAAATGTAAGTGTTCTTACCAAATCATTATTTACCCTTATTTCCATATTAGAACGGCTTGCAGATTCGGCAGCCACAAACACGCTAAACCGAATAGGCTCAGTTGTAACGAGGTTAGGAAAATTAAAATTAAATGTTTGTTGGTTCTCTATATTAAATCGTTTGCCAAACCATCGCCTTCCTATAGTACCAATATTATGAATATCTTCTTCTACAAACTGATAATCTTGATAGGTATTGATTTGAACATTGGGAGCCGCCGTGGGTTGAGACATCGTTTGTATACGTTTCCCTGCGCCTGTACCTATATTTACATAATAATAGGTTCTGTCTGTATAAATATTTATATTGGTATTACTTTCTGCATTGAAACCTCTAGGGCCTATGCCGTAAAATAAGATATAATCTTCGTCATTAAAGACACCGTCGGCTTCTCCAACAAATTTAACGGCGTTTTCTTGAACATCAAAAAATTGTTCTTCAGCATTGCTGTAAGGAATCATTTCACCACCATTGCCATAAATTTTTATAGTTCTAGGGTCTATACTATTGGTTGGCACACCTAAGCTTTCTAAAAACCCTTTAGACAAACGAAAAACACCTGTTGTATCTATAAAAAAACGAAACCACTGTCCCGAATTTAATACCGAATTGGCTTCTACTTTTAGCCTTGCTGCTTTGGCAGAGGAGAATCTCTGTTGTGACGAACTCTTAAAAGACGTTTTATAATTTAGTCGAAATGCAGTTACCTTTTTATAAGCTCCATTAGCATCTTTTACAATAGGAGACAGTTGTAAAAACGCATAGTTTTTAGTTCTGGCTTTCGAGGTTTTAAACGTAAAATTTAAATCTGTTTTTATGTTACTTAAATCTAAGTCTAGAAGTTCTTGCTTAGATATTGGCGCATACACTACATTGGTAATACCTGTTGCATTTTCATCAATAACACCATCAATCTCCCATTGTGCTATAAACTGCACACCATCATCTACATCGTAACTGTAATAGCGTTCATTAAATGCTGGTACATTAATAGATTGATCTGCAAAACTCAATGTTTTAGCACCACTCCAATCTATACTAAAGCTCTTGCTTTGACAAAATGCAAAAGCGGTTGCCAAAAGACATATAATAAAAATTTTCCCTTTCATAAATTTAAATAACGCCAATTAATTACCAATTGTATCTTAAATAATTAACATTTTTTTTCTTTAGGTCAAAAATACAATAATATTTCTTGAAAAACAGCGTTTATTCTATGCAAGGGATACGAGGAAAGCACCAAAATCATCGGTATAATACAACAAAAATAGGATGAAATACGTATTTTTTTCGTCAAAATGCAAAAAATAGCTTGTTCTATGAGGTTTAATTCTTATATTGCAGCACCAAAACAAAATTTAGCTTACTTAAAAGTATGAATATGAAAAATGTAACAATATTCAGAGCACTGTTAGTCATGGTTGTAACCACTGCAACATATAGTTGTAAACAATCCTCTAGCTCGAAAAATAGTTCCAGAGCAACAGGATGGCAAATTAACAGTCGCGAAGGTGGTTTTCAATACAATACTAATTTTAGAGAACAGGAAACCTCTCCTGGTCTTGTATTTATTGAGGGTGGTACATTCACTAAAGGTCGTGTACAAGACGACGTTATGCATGATTGGAACAATACCCCTTCTCAACAACACGTGCAATCGTTTTATATGGATGAAACAGAGGTAACTAACCTTATGTACGTAGAGTATTTAGATTACATTAAAAAATTATATCCGCCAGAAGATGAACTTTATAAAAACATCTATCATGGTATTTTACCAGACACATTAGTTTGGAGAAACCGTTTAGGGTTTAATGAAGTAATGACCGAAAATTACTTAAGACACCCTGCATACGCAGAGTACCCTGTGGTTGGTGTAAGCTGGATTCAAGCAGTAGAATACTCTAACTGGCGTACCGACCGTGTTAATGAGTTAAATTTGGACAGAAATGGTTACAGAGATATTAATTTAGCAGAGCAAGATTCTGAAACTATATTTAGTACAGACCGTTATAAAGTAGACCCAAGTGCTTACGATAATGGCGAAGATAACAGAAGAAATAGAAATGTAAGAGTAGATGCCGATGGTAACGAGACTGGTGTTTATGCTTCGATGGAAACTGGGGTTATTGGTCCTAAATACAGACTCCCAACAGAATCCGAAAGGGAATAAGCAGCCTTAGGCTTAAGTGAATTAAGAAGCTATAACTTATATAGAGGTCGTAAAAAATACCCTTGGGATGGGCAATACACACGTTCTGGTTCTCGTAAATACCGTGGTGACCAACTTGCCAACTTTAAGCAAGGAAAAGGGGATTATGGCGGAATAGCAGGATGGAGTGACGATGGTGCAGATATCACCAATGCCGTTAAATCTTACGAGCCTAACGATTATGGATTATATGATATGGCTGGTAATGTAGCCGAATGGGTAGCCGATGTTTACAGACCTATTGTTGATGACGAGTTTAATGACTTTAACTACTACAGAGGTAATGTGTATACTAAAAATGCAATTAACGACGATGGTACTATAAAGGTTGTAACATCAGACGATATCCTTTACGACACACTATCTAACGGAAAAGTAATTGCCAGAAACTTACCTGGAGAAATTGTAAAAGTTGATGTGGACGAAAATGAAACGTACTTAAGACCTAATTTCGACAGAGCCAACAACATTAACTTTAGAGATGGAGACAAGCGTTCTTCTCGTAACTTTGAAAGTTTTGGTGATGACGATTTAAATGAAGAAGGAGATATTCAAGACAAAGAAACACGTAAAATGTACAACTCACCTAAACACTCTATTAGAAGAGACTCTTTAGGAAACATTATTCGTGAGTTCGATAAGTCTAATACTAGAACATCTTTAATTAACGATGAAGTTAGAGTATACAAAGGTGGCTCTTGGAAAGACAGAGAGTACTGGTTAGACCCAGCGCAAAGACGTTACTTCCCACAAGATATGGCTACCGATTATATTGGCTTTAGATGTGCAATGTCTCGATTAGGTTCTAAATCTAAAATAAAGAATAAAACAAAAGGTTAATATATAACCCTATTAATATACTATTAAAGTCCTGATTATTTATCAGGACTTTTTTATTTTTACAGCATGACAATAGAGGCATTACACAAACTGTTTTTAGACTGCTCTTCGGTAAATACCGATACCAGAAGCGTACAAGAAGGGGATTTGTTTTTCGCATTAAAAGGCGATAACTTTAACGGCAACGCCTATGCGGCGCAAGCCATTGAGAAAGGCGCTAAATTTGCAATAATAGACGAAGCCGCTTATAATAGTTCTAAGCAAACTATTGTAGTTCCAAATGTTCTAGAAACACTTCAACAACTCGCCAATTACCATCGAAAACACTTAAAAACGCCCATTATTGCACTTACTGGAAGTAATGGCAAAACCACGACCAAAGAACTTATAAATGAAGTCCTCTCCAAACAGTTTAAAACTACAGCTACTAGAGGCAATTTAAACAACCATATTGGTGTTCCTTTAACCTTACTACAAATGGATGCTTCTACAGAAATAGGCATTGTAGAAATGGGTGCAAACCACCAAAAGGAGATTTCGTTTTTATGTAACATTGCCCAACCCGATTACGGCCTTATAACAAATTTTGGTAAAGCGCACTTAGAAGGTTTTGGTGGTATTGAGGGGGTTATAAAAGGCAAAAGCGAAATGTACGACTACTTAAAAAAAACGAACAAGACCCTTTTTGTTAATGCAAACGATCCCATTCAAGTTGAAAAAGCAAAATTAGCAACCACCTATAGTTTTGGCAATTCCAAAACACATACAGATGTAAGTGTAGATTTCGTTAATGCGCAACCCTTTGTAAATTGTAGGTATAATGGCCTTACCATTAAAAGCAACTTAATAGGTGATTATAATTTTAACAATATTGCTGTAGCCATAGCCATAGGTACTTATTTTAAAATTCCAGCCCCAATAATTAAAGATGCCATAGAAGGCTATACCCCAACCAACAACCGTTCGCAAATCTTACAAAAAGGCGAACATCACATCATCTTAGATGCTTACAATGCGAACCCAACTAGCATGACGGCTGCCCTCCATAATTTAGAGCGGCAAGACGGCCCTAAAATTGCAATTTTAGGAGACATGTTCGAATTAGGAGACGCCGCGGCGCAGGAACACCAAAGTATTGCAGATCTAGCCGCACGCTTAAGTATTAATACCGTATTTTTAATTGGAGACCATTTTAACGCTATAGCACCTATAGCGCCAAAAATAGTACGTTTAAAAGCTATTTCCGCTCTAAAACAAGAATTGGAAGCGCTACATTTAAAACACAGTACCATTTTAATTAAAGGCTCTAGAGGCATGGCTTTAGAGCGTGTGTTAGATATCTTATAATATATCGTTCCACCCCCTCTTTAATAACTAAATTATAGACGTTATTAAAAGCCTATTAATTGCCTTTCCTTATAACTACAAGTATGTATGTAATCGTGGCGCATAAAAAATGTAACGCGCCTATTGCACTTCCTTTAGTATAACCGTTCCTGTTTCTAATTTATCTACCCCTATTGCAAAACAAGGGCGTGTACTATAACTTTGCTTCTCCCCCGTGGTGTATGCATAGGTTAACACAAGGTTGCCTTTGGCATTTCTTTCTAGGGCTTTAGGGACTAAAGTCGTACTCAAGTCTGTCGTTGGTTTAAGAATAGCCATAACATACTGCTTAGAGAAGTCTATTTTGGTAGGTTGCCCTTCCGCTCCCGCTCCAGAAACGTTTGCCTTACCAAAAATAGCATTGAAATTCTCTGCCGTTTCTATTTTAATGAACCCCACTTGTTTTACTGTGTTTTTAACAAAGTAGTTTTTAATACCAGTAAAAGGTATAGGACCAACTTTAAACCTTTCCGTCCCTATTTCTGCAGCATCTTGTGGCTGTTTGTCACCTTCTTTTTTGCTATTTTGACACCCCGTTAGTAACAAACTTATTACTGTAGCTAGTGTTAAAAATGATTTCGTCATGATACTATCGTTTTATAGTGTTTGTTCTTAAAGTATAGTTTTGGTCCTTCTAACTAATAATGTATTGCACATCTACACTAGGTCTTATAATTAAAAAACCTATATAAATATATTACTTAGTTTTTAGTAATAGCGAAAGTTAGCAAATAAATCTCAAGAACATAGCACTGGCAGATTAAATCTTAAGCCGTTTAAAAGCCCTAATAAAGGCAAGAATTTCGATATAAGCATACTAAATCTGCTTTAAATAGCCTTTTACAGACTTTATATATGTGCTTTACAGTATTAATTTTAACACATCCTGTATCTACCTAATCTTATTTTAGAACCGAACACTAACACAATAAATCGCCTAATCAACGCTAAAAAAGTAATTCCCCGTATAAGTAGCAGTACACCGCCTTATGCACCCTTGCTATTCTATCTTCAGTCTTAAAAAGGACTGTTTTGCCTATATTAACTTCTATGCTTTTATAAGCTTTGGGCTTAGCTTCTCTCTATTAGCTGTTCTGCTTTTTCGACAAATTGCATAAATAATCGATATCTTACAAAAACGCCTCTTACAAAACACTAATACACTTATAATCAAAGAGATACCCTATTTAGACTTACGGTTTAACCACAACAGTATTAAAGAGAAATCACAAAAGAGCACTAGTAGTTTTTTTCATTTTAATTGGAAGTAAATACCCATAACTACTGAAAGTAATTTTTTATGTAAATTGCCGCTTATAAATTAAAAAATATCTTTATACAAAGATATTTTTTATCGATTTTACACAATATTTTAAACCTTATAAGCGCATACAAAACAACAACATACTACCTAATTTAACAGTTTAATTGGCTACTTTTAGTGCTTAATTATTAACCACAAAAGTATTAAAAATGAAAAATTTTAGAGTAGTAATCTTAGGAAGTATTGTGTGTATCGCATTGTTTACATCATGTACTAAACAAGAATTAAATGATGAAGAAAAACTCGAAACAGAATTTAAATCGGTTGACAAAAACAAAGTTGCAGACCCGAGCGGCAGGTAGCTCTAATAAATTAGTTGCAGGAGCAATATGCGCATTAACTTTAATTAGCTTTATTGCTCCTTATATTCCTATTTTTTTAGATAAGACCTCAGAAGATGAATGGTTCGGTTTTAGAAACCTCAGATTCTTCCTCTACGCCTTTGGGCTTCCTTTATCTTTATTCGCTTGTTCTTCACTTCTTCTCTTTACTCTAAAATACATGAACGAGTTTAAGTTGAAATTGTATTTAACAATTGCAGCAATGCTGTTTAATTACACATCTATATTTCATTTTGTATGGATTTTTTGGGTTAAAGGCCCTGATTTTTCTGAAATACAATATCATGTATCCATTGTAGCAATTAGCGCTATCTATACCTGTGTTTACATTTTGTTTTATAAGCATTATCAACTCTCAATTCACAAATTACAAAATGCTCTGAATGCTATTTCAATATTTGCTTTTAGTGGTGTAAAAAAGCACATTAAAGAAGATAGTTTTGATGACTATGCTAAAGATTCTATTGAGGTTCTTAAAAAAGGAAGGGGATGAAAAAAGATGAGATCAATAAAATTATAGAACACTATAAAGATATACTCCCAGATGAAGCCTTGGACGGTATAACTGATATCAATAATCGTCTTAAAGAAATAAAAGATATCCAAGATAGTCAAAAAAGTAAAAATCTAGCTCAAATAAAAACTAACGTAAAACTATTTTCATTATTAAGCGTATACGAAAACAAAATATAAAAACTATTGATTTTTACTATCTAGATACTCCGTAAAACTTTCCTTACTACTTGTTATTTTTACAAGTGCTTTGTCAATTAAACCTTCGATATGGCCTCTGTAAGTTTTACTTTTTTTCATTAACTCCTCATGTCTATTAATAATTTCCAGAGCAAACAAGTCTTCATCAGTTACTTGGTGTTTTTTATTTCTCAAATAGTTCTTAGAGTTAATTTTATAATGCTTCTCAAAAAGATTAATGAAATTTTCACTAGGCACTTTTTTATTATTAATATACTCACTAACAATACCTTTAGACATATTTAGATCCCTTGATATTGTAGCTACTGGGAATCGTATTTCTAAATCTTCAATTATAATATTAAGTAATTTGGAATCCATATATAAAAATAAAGGCAAACAAATTTCACTAAAAGTTCTCAAAAAGTTTTTTAGTTCTCAAAAAGTTCTCTATATTTGAAATGTGTAAGCATATCAAAGATAAACAAAATAGCACGCTAGGCAAATGCCTTATGGATTTAGATTTTATATAAAACAACAATTGAGGGGAATTAAATATGGTTGGTAGAGACTATGGTGTGGCGTCGCAGCTCTCAAAAATGCGACTATGCATTATAGTCTAAAAAAAGAGCCAGTACAGGACATTACTTTGGTTAATAATATGTTGCAGCAGCAGCTCACTTTGTTTGCTGTACTAATGTACTGGCTTGCTTGGTTAGGATTAGAGGGTTTTTCTGTTGGAGTTTAACCCTCTTTTTCACAAAAGCCTTGGTAATATACAAAACCCTTATGGTATGAAAAAAATACTTAGAGTCCTTATAATTAGCCCAGACAAAGGCTATGCTTCCCAGCTTATTAATAAAATCGTAAACAGTTACAGTTGTATTGATGTGCTGCGCATCTCTAACGAAACAGAGTTGTTTCCCATCTTGTTTAAAGACGATGTATTTACTTTAGTGTGTCTTAAAAAAGACAAGCACATTCCAGAACAGTTACTACAGTCGTATAACGTTTACGAAAACCCAAAATACAACTTACGGCTGTTTGTGTTTCAAGAGGCCCACCAAGACCTGGTACAACGCTTAAATGCGAAAACAGCAGTTTTCTTAAAAACACAGTACCCTTTTTTAAAAGACTTAGCCAGTCCCGCTTTTTTTAGGCCTAAGCCTATTGCGCAATAAAAATTCTTTTTAAATCTTTTTTAACCGTACAAACAAAACACAAACCACACTATTTCTTACATAATTAATAGCGAAAAACACCCTTAACATGTGTTGTATTTCTTTATATTAGCATTTTTAAATTCATACTTTTAAAAGTCTTATAGCATAACTCTACATTTGGGGACACTACTAAATCCTAAAGAACTCTAATATAAAATAGATGATAAAAGCCATACTACATGTAAACAATTTAAGTGTTAATGTACTTTACTACGAATTTGAGTTTAAAAAAATAACCGACGAGAAGTGGCAGCCCTATCCTGGCGCTCGATTTGAAGGGCTTGTCGTTAAGGTAGAAGGCAGCGAAAATAACATGTGGTGGGAGCATGCCATTGCAGACCACATGCCCATTTCTAAGGCAACCCTAGAATTGCAACCCGCAGTACTAGGCCAGCAAAAAACCATCTACCACCACTTTTACGACTGCCATATTACCAGTTACAAATCAAAGTTTTCGTCTGAAAGTAAACAGCCTTACTATGAGATGTTTTTAATTACCTGCCAAGGTTTTGAGTCTACGGCTTCGGTCGCGGTATACCAAACCAAACTGCGCAAAACTTTTGATCGTAATGTAACGCCTGTTGTACGGGAGACTGCGCCAACAAGCACAAGAAATGAGAAAAAAATTACCAACTATTATTTAACCAATACAGATGGCGAGGCCATCGAAGGTTACAAAAAAGGTGATATCATTGTTGTAAACATAGAAACCTTAAACCGTATAGGCGATAGCGTAACGATAGATTTAAACAACGCGCAATATGATTTTGAATATAATGGCAGTATATTACCCAATGATACCCTTAAAAACATCGTGATAGGAAGTGATTTAGAACAAATAGAGCTAAAAGTCGTTGCACAAAAACAACATACCTCATGAAACCAACCACATTTAGAATAACCTTTGAAGACGGGGAAACAAGATCGGCCACCTTAATGCCTATAATGCCCGCAACGTATATAGCGACCGTAGCTCCAAAAGATGCAACAAACCCGACTAAGTTTAGCGGGGCATATGGGATAGATTGGTGTGAAATGGATGGTAGTTTTTCTAAAATCGAAAAATTTCAAAACACGAAAACATCCGATATTAGTCATGTGCTAGACCTAGCAACCAGCCAGTTTAAAACAGGAGGTACAGATGCTGAAAAACAGGCGCATCTCAAAAAAATGTATGAAGTCGTGAAGTGTCAAGGTAAAGATTATCCACTTACTTGGATTAATCTTCCTAAAGGA
>CAZLTR010000078.1:0-13683 GCA_964562415.1 uncultured Hyunsoonleella sp.
ACTACATTTGTGGAAGAGTAGGTCGTCGCCTTTTTTGAATCCTCAATCTAATTTTAGATTGAGGATTTTTTTTGTTTTATACTTAAGTAGGCATATGTTATTTATAGTATATTATACAGGTCAAACCATAGTTTAGGGGCTTAATAATTTAAATATATAAATTAGCTGAAAATAGATACGCTAGTTTTTTGTACATGGAATCTATCGGTAACAGATTCTGCATTTGGGGAAGTATTTTTTAATTATTAAATTAGATACTTCTCAAATAGTGTCGCATGAGTTTCAGTCTCCAGTGAACCTTAAAGCGTTCAGAAAGCTTAAAGTCAAAAAATAATTTCTAGTAAATGTTTGTAGATATAAAGATGATATTTTTTAAATTGAAGATGGGATTGAACATTTTAGTTGGTCTTTATATATTTATACCACTCTCTTTTTATGGGCAATCTTCAATTAGTATTTTAAAAAATCTAGGAAGTTCTTTAGATAGACTAAAAGATGATGCACCTAAAACCCTCATTTATATTAGAACAAATAAGGGGATTTATGAAACTGGAGAAGATCTATGGTTTAAATCTTATATTCTTGATGACACCTATTTAGAACCTACAGTATTATATAGAGTCATGCCTATAGATTACCGCAAACGGGTATTGAAATTGTAATTATTTTTTTCACTATAATTATGTTCTAAAATAAGTTAGGGTTTTTAAATAAGAAGCACTAAAAAAATTAACATATGTGGTATTCTTTTTAGGGCTTTTGTTTTGATATAATAGCCAAATATTTGTGTGAAATCACTAATAATTGAGCATATTCGTTTTGTTTCAAATTCCTTAGTTTCAGTTTTGTCTTCTTTTTTTTTGAATCTAATTTTAAAAAAACATCTAATGCCTTCATTTTTATTACGATTTAAACAGCAGAAGGCTTTTTTTTTAATATTATAGTATTTGTAATAAAAAAATAACAAATAGTAATATTATTTTTACTTTTTTGAGATGTTTATGTATCTTAATGTTATAAGAAAAGATGTAATATGATGTCTTTTTTTTTAACAAAAAAACTAAACTAAATTATTTAGACCAGAACCATTAGAATAGCTCTTTTAACGTTATTTCAATAAAAATTTATCACGTTATATGCATTTAATAATATGGTTTGCCATAGACTATGACTTTGGACAGCTTAACATTTACAGAAAGTAATAAGCCGTTAAAAATTGCTTGCTTTTTAAATTTTAATTTAGTTAACCCTATGAGTATTAATGAAATATCTCGCAGGCATTCTGTAGTATTTCCCAACATCACCGATAGCGGACTATTTACCTCTTTAAACATTGATTTGTTTTTGGTAGAGTACTCTTTTTTTTCTGAAGATGAAATTGAAATGCTTATCCAGTCGCGGCAAAAGTCTGAAAAAGCACAGACTTTTTTTTAATTAAAGAAGGTATTTCTGTAAATTCTAAATTTTTATTTCATGACTGTATTGATCGTATTATTTTGCTAGAGAGCAGTACTACTGTCAATTTAGTACATTTTATCAATGCGCTAACCCAACACAAAAGAACAGGTTTTGTTAAAGATAAAGTAGCTCCTAATTGGCATAATGTTAAAAAACAAGAACGCAAAGAGGAGGAGGATGCTATTTTTTTAAAAAAATTGCACATAGCCATAGATTACAATTGCGAGAAAGGCGACATATCAATAGCTATTGTAGCAGAAACGCTTGCTGTAGAGCCTTCATGCTTAGTCCAAGCTATTAAACGTATTACAGGGTTAACCGCTGTAACTTATGTTTTAAACTACCGTTTGCTTTCGGCCAAAATACTTTTAGAAACTACAGCATATAGAATCAAAGAGATCTCTAATAGATTGTGCTTCTTTAATATGTCTTATTTTTCTAAAAGATTTAAACAGGTATATGGCGTCACGCCTACAGATTACCGCAAACAGGTATTGAAATGCTCTAAAAATAAATGAGTAATGGTTTCGTATTTAAAATTAGCTAATGCTACGAGAGTAGTGAATAATAACAGGTATTTTAATGCAAGACAAAAAGATAAAAGTTTGTTATAAGCAATGTTTTTATTTTGTATTTACGGGTAATGCTGTGTTATAGTTTTTTAAAATTAAGGATGCATTTTTAGTCTAAGGAGCGTTATGCAAACATGATAAAATTCTTTTGTAAGTGTTTCTTAAGTACGACAAAGGGTATAAAGAGATGCTTAAATGTTAGGCATATTTGGTTTGAGCAAATAAAATAAAGGCTACTAAAAACTTAGTCGTAAATAGTAGCCTTTTACAAAACCTTAGAGAGCAGACCTTATAAGGCACTATCCTTTAAAGTGTGTAAATAAAATTTATCGAGGAGGGTTTGGGGTCTTATTTTTTTATAATTTTTTAACCCTAAAAAGTTTGCCTTTTTTCTTACAGTATCTAATATTTGACTTAAGTTGGGCAGCTGGTAGTAACTGAATTAATTCTCGTTGGGCAGTGTCACTTAATTTTCGAAATTTTTTACTGGCGGGGCAGAACGGTAATTCTTTTCTTAGTGCATTAATTTGGCTATTTTTTGCCGATAAATCACTTTCTAAAGTGCTGTTTTCAACTAGCTCTAGTTCGGGTGTTTCATTAAGTAGAGCGTCATTATCTGCCGAACAAGCTACTAATGCCATACTGAATAATGCCACAGCTACTACCGATTTTAGAATTTTTAGTGTTGTCATAATGTTTAAAATTTTAATTAATTATTAGTTGTTTTGTGACAAAACTAAAGCGATAGGATTTGGTGTTGTTGTACTTTTTTAGAAATTACTACGCTTTTTTTATTAAAAAAAGTGTTATAAATGATGGGTATAGTAGGGGTTTTAGATTTATAACTACTAGTATTTTGCTAATGGGGGAAATAGAATTACAACATATTTTGGTGTATCGTTGTAAATACGACGTGAAAACGAAATGCATAGTTAAACCTAAGCTAAGCGCATTATACTTTAGGCTTTTTTATCTAAGCTTTAGCAGGTAAAAAAAACCTCTGTTTAATCGATTTGTATATAGAGACTAGGTATGCTTACTATCAATATTACAAATTTTTAATTTGCGTTTAAGAATACTTTTTTACGCACCATTAGAAATCGTACATGTTCTAACTAAAGTGAATTTATAAAAGAATTTTAAGGTAAAACGTGAAGGTTTATGGTTAATTTAGAAATTAAATGACACATTATGAAACAAATAGCTGTATTTTTAGACTAGTAAATTAAGACGTCTAAAACTTTATTTGGGCATGCCAACAAATATTAATATTTACATAGCTATCTTGGGGTTACTACTTGTAGTTGTTGAAATCTATTTTCCTAGAGTGTCAACATCTACAGAACGTTTTTTGAATAAGTTACAGTTGTTTTTCTTAAATATTAGCTTTGATTTTAAAGAACGGGGTGAAAGCTTTTATGAAAAGATAAAGGCTTCAAAATTTCTTGCCAAAACATTTAGCATATCATTAGTTTTTATGGTTGTTTTCATACCATTTATAATAGTTCTTGCATTGATAAAAAATTTTATATCTGAAGAATTCTCAAAAACTGTATTTCGAGTAGCTTCTTATATCATTTTTCCATTTGTCTTATGTTCTATTCCTATGGCTCTTTTCATATATGGTAGTCCTTTCTTTTGGGTTTTTATCCATGCCATTAGATTTCCCTTCTACTTAGTTAGCAAAATATTTAAATTATTTAATGTGATTGGAAATGGAAGGGCATTGAGCGGTATAGGTATCCTCATTGCGCTTTGGGGATTAATCACAACATGTTGATTATTGTTCAATACCAAATTCGTTCTCAGGATTAATATTAGGAGTTTTTTTAAGGGGTTCAATAGCATCAGTATGAATTTCCGTTTCATTTAAATACCTTTAAGTAGCTTTTTAAAATGTCTATTTTTTTTTATAAAGTAAAGTAGCTTCATCCTTAAAGAGCGTGTTTCGATTTTAAAACTCTTTTTCCCTTCTATACATTGTAGAGCCTTTTTAGCCATACTTTTGAGAAACAGTCTTTAGAGTTTTACCACTCGATATTAAATCGCGAATAGGGGTTTGAATTCTTTATCAAATTAACGTTTTTTCATCATTCTTAATGTAATAAAAATCTCTTAACTAATCCTATCAACTAAACTAGGCATTCCAGTTTTTATAGTGTAAGATGTTTTAATACAGTTGTAAAATAAAAGGGGGGGTAAATGTATGTTATAGTTCGCAAGATCCATTTGTAAGCAAACATACTTTAAAAGTTAAATTAGCGATTCTTTAAAAAGTACGGGGCTGTTTTTCTGAATTCGTAATCTAAATCCCTCAGACTATCACATCAAGAATACCATTTGCAATCCTGGAGTTTTGCTTTGTTTTTAGTCAAAAAAGCGCTATTTTTTACAAAAAAGGAGTAAAAAACGTTAAAAAACAGTAAAAAGAGATTGTTTATGAGTAACACTATTGGTCATGACCCAGATACAATTCGTTTAGTATCTTTCGATATCGACAACACCTTAATCGATTTTCATACTTATAAAAGTAACTTTCGCAATGCATGGCAAAGTCATCCCCCTAAAGCGGTGGTTTTGGTGTATAATACAGGCCGATTAATTGACGATGTTCTTAATTTAATTGCCCAAGGCGTACTGCCTGAGCCACATTATATCATCTCTGGAGTGGGAACGCATATCTATAATTACCAAGACCACTGTGTGGTTAAGGAATTTAACGATGTATTAGACGATGGTTGGGATTTGGTTAAAGCAGAGAAGATTGTACAAGGCATAAATCATCCCATTAGTGAGCAACCGTCGCGATTTCAACACGCTTACAAACGCAGCTACTTTTTTCATGGAGCTACACCAGAATTGATTGCACAAATAGAAGAGGACTTTAAAACCGCAAAGATGCATGTTAATGTGGTATATTCTGGAGATAAGTTTTTAGATATTTTGCCACAATTTGCTAATAAAGGGAATGCTTTGCAATGGTTATTAGGAACATTACATATAGATACCCATCAGGTTTTAGTAGCTGGCGATAGTGGTAATGATGCTGCTATGTTCGATTTAAAGGATATAAAAGGTATCGTGGTTTCTAATGCTCATGAAGAGTTATACCAATATACTAAATACAAAAAAGTATACCATACCGAGCAAGAAAAAAGTGATGGTGTTATAGAAGGCCTTATTTATTATGGAGTATTACCTAAAGCCGCTAAAATCGCTTCTACGGTGGATCATACCGAAGATTTTTATATTAAAAAGGCCTTAGATGATATTGCTTTAGAAGACGAAGACGAAAAAATAGGGCTTATTAAAGAGGGCTATACCAAAGCGGTAGAGGCCTTAAGAAAGAATATCACGCCCTTAGGGTTTTCTGCTTGTTCTATAAAAGATAATGTGGCCCATGGTACCGATGAAAATTATTATAGCGTTTGGGCTAGAGATGGTGCTATTACAGTTATAGGGTCTTTACCCTTAGTACACGACAAAGACATTCACGAGTGCCAACGTCAAACGTTATTAACCCTTTTAGAGCATATTTCCAGAAACGGACAAATCCCCTCAAATGTGCGTATTAAAGATAATGTACCCGACTATTCTGGTGTAGGCGGGATATGCTCTATAGATAGTGGTATTTGGGTTGTTATTGCATTTTATGAGTACGTTAATGTTACTAAGGATATTAAATTTTTAAGAGCGCATATTGATAGTATAAAAGAAACGATGCGTTGGTTAGGTGCTCATGATAGTAACAATGATGCCTTATTAGAAATACCAGAAGCTGGAGATTGGACCGATTTATTTGGCAGAAGTTATAACATTCTCTATGATGAAATACTGTGGTACCGTGCCAATGTGTGTTTTGGCCGTTTGCTAGAAATGTTGGGCGATCATGAACAAGCGGGTGAGTATATTCGGTGGTCGCAAGTCATAAAAAAAGAAATTGTACAAAATTTTTGGCCGTCTACACAACAGCAATTGTTCCAATCGGTATCCTTTGCCGAAAAGCAATTTACTCTAGGCGATACTTCTTATTTAATTGCTCAAACGACGCCTTTCGATTTTAGCTGGCGCTGTGATACTTTAGGAAATGTCCTGGCGTTTTTACATGGGACTATAGACGCAGAAAAGGCACACCAAACCTTTAAGTTTATGTTAGGCGTGGGGGTAAACGATCCTTTTCCTATTGCTAATGTTTACCCTGTAGTAAGTCCAGGCGATCCCGATTGGAGGCCTTATTATACGGTGAATCTTCTCAATTTACCCAACCATTATCACAATGGAGGCATTTGGCCTTTTGTAGGTGGATTTTGGGTGAAATTTGTCAATAAACTGGGCTTTAAGGATGTTGCTATTTCCGAACTACATAAGCTCGCTTTAATCAATAAAGAAGGGATTAACCATGAGTGGGAATTCACAGAATGGGCGCATGGTACCACAGGAAAACCTATGGGAAAAGCCTATCAAGCGTGGTCTGCTGCACAATACATATCGGCTTGCCACGATTTAAAAATTATAAATACAAACTAAATAAGCGTTTATGAAATCTATTTTAATGATATCGTTACATGGGTATGTCGCTGCACAACCCGAATTAGGAAAACCAGATACAGGTGGCCAAGTGGTCTATGTTTTAGAACTGGCCGAGCGCTTTAGCCGCTTGGGTAAAAAGGTAGATTTAGTCACCCGCCAATTTGAAGATCAACCCGAATACGACCAGGTAGATGAAAACTATAGTGTATGGCGTATTCCTTTTGGTGGTAAGGCATTTATTCGTAAAGAAGACATGCACGATCATCTTAAAAAATTTGTTACCAATTGTTTGGCGGCCATTCAAAAAGAACGCAAAAAGTACGATGTGGTGTATTCGCATTATTGGGATGCTGGTTGGGCTGGACAAAAAATAGCTGAAGAATTAGGGATTTCACACGTGCACACACCACATTCACTGGGCTGGTGGAAACAGCATACTATGGGCAGCGATATGGGAGAAAAGGAAATGGAACAATCCTACCGCTTTAAAGAGCGCATCCGCAAGGAGTATTTTGTATACCAAATGTGCAATCATATTATTGCGACGACATTACCGCAAGTCGATTTGTTAACGCAACAATATGATGTATTGCCTAGAAATTGTACCATGATTCCGCCAGGGATAGATGAAAACAGATTTTATCCAGTACCAAGTAAGGAAAATGATAAAATTAGAGCCAAATACGATATCCATCCTACCGATATTTTGGCTTTAGGACGTATGGCGCATAATAAAGGCTATGATTTATTGCTTAAAGCTTTGCCAACGGTATTCGATTTATGTCCAGAAGCGCGATTGGTAGCTGCAGTAGGCGGGGATTCCGAACAAGATAAACAAGGAATTGATAAGCTTAAAAAAATGGCAAAAACATTAGACATACAAGATAGAATCACTTGGAAAAATTATGTAGCCGATGAAGATTTGGCTAATGTTTACCGTTCTGCCAATATTTTTGCCATGCCTTCACGTTACGAGCCTTTTGGCATGGTTGCTATTGAAGCTATGGCCTGTGGTACTCCAAGTGTTGTCACTGTTCATGGGGGATTATACGATTTGATAGATTTTGGAAATCAAGCCTTGTTTGCAGACCCGCATCGCCCCGTTGAGTTTGGTGCCATGTTGGCTATGCCTTTGCTATACCCCAATTTAAGAAATGAATTGTCTGTAGAAGGCGCACGATTTGCAAGACGTAATTTTGGGTGGACAGGCATTGCTAAACGTATGCTAGTTGTGTTTCGAAATTCAATTAACATGCGCACTATGGAAGCTAATATTTACTAAATCTAGGCTTTATACGAGTATAAGTATAGAATTTAAAAACACATTAAAGTCATGTCTAAAATTGTTTGTTTTGGTGAAGTGCTTTGGGATGTTTTTCCAAATGATACAAAAAAAATAGGTGGTGCACCGTTAAATGTAGCCTTGCGTTTACATGATTTTGGTCACGATGTGGCCATGATAAGTGCTATTGGGTGTGATCCTTTAGGGCAGGCTTTAGTTGCACATTGTACAAACAAAGGCTTGTCTGCCCAATACATACAAACGCACAAAACCTACACTACTGGGACAGTACAAGTAAATTTAGATGCTAGTGGTACAGCGACCTATAGCATAGAATACCCTAGTGCTTGGGACTTTATAACAGTTTCTGAAGCATTAATTACTGTGGTAGATAACGCTAGAGCCTTTATATTTGGGAGTTTAATTACCCGTAATTCTGTGTCAAAAGCAACATTATTTAAGCTGTTAGATGTGGCTAATTATAAAGTATTCGACCTTAATTTACGGCCGCCTCACTACTCTAAAGCGGTTTTACTACAACTTATAAATAGAGCCGATTTTATAAAATGTAATGACGAAGAACTTCAAGTGATCTGCGAATATTTAGAGAGTACAGTTCAAGATTTAGAAGGTCAAATTAAACATATAGCTGCTCTTACACACACGTCTCATATATGTGTAACAAGAGGGGCTTTAGGGGCTGTGCTATGGTATGAGGAACAGTTTTATTATGGTGAAACTTACTCCGTTACTGTGGTAGACACTGTTGGCGCTGGAGATGCTTTTTTAGGAAGCTTGATAAGTCAGTTACTCAAAGCAGTAGCACCGCAAGATGCCATAAGTTTTGCCAGTGCTGTTGGAGCTTTGGTCGCTAGTAGGGAAGGAGCAACACCGCATTTGGAATTAGATGAAATTAAGAATTTTATGAAAAGTAGGTAAGAACACTCATCTTTTTTTGAGTAAGCTACGTATATAAAGTGTTAAAAAACTACTATGAAACTAATTCTTACTCTAAGTGTTGTATTTACTATGCTCGTTCATACGACAACAGCCCAAGTGGCTCAAATTAATTTTTCTAATACAAGTTATACCTATGGCATAAAACCTACTAACAGTACCAATAGTAATATTGAAAACGTCTATACCTCTTGGCGTAATACATTTGCCGAACAATGTACCAATGGACGCTATCGCATAAAGTTTGATACACGAAGTGAAACCGTATCTGAAGGGGTTGCATATGGGATGCTGCTTTCGGCTTATGCCAATGATAAAGAACTTTTTGATGGTTTGTGGTTGTATTATCAAGACTTTTCTAACGCTAATGGTGTTATGAATTGGAAGATTAAAGAATGTTCTCAAGTTTTAGGAGAAAATGGTGCTAGCGATGCCGAGTTAGATGCTGCGATAGGCCTAATGGTGGCAGATACCAAATGGGGTAATGATGGGGCAATTGATTATAAAGCAGATGCTAAAAGGCTCATTGCAACGATAAAGACACATGAAATAGAATCTGGTACTGGTGTTTTAAAGCCAGGAGATGTCTGGGGAGGAAGTAACAATACCAATCCGTCTTATTTTGCTACAGGCTACTTTAGAGCTTTTGGAGCTTATACAAATGATACTGTATTTTGGAATGGTGTGGCCGATAAGAGTTATGCGATTATCAATGCCAATTTAACCAAACAAAATGCGGCTTATAACTTGGTCTCCGATTGGTGTGAAGCCGATGGCGATTATTCTACTATAGTCCCTTGGGCTTTCGATGAGGGGCGCTCGTATAATTATGATGCCGCAAGAACGCCTTGGCGTATTGCTGTAGATTACCTTTGGTATGGAAACCAAGACGCCTTAGATTATTTGGATTTGTGTAATGCTTTTGTGGATGATAAAGGTGGCTTTGATCAAATTTTCCCTGGCTACAGACAAACAGGTGTGGCTATTAACACCACATTTAGAGATCCTACATTTACAGGAGCTTATGCTACAGCAGCTATGTCTGTCTCCAACCAAAATTATGTTAATGCTGCTTATGCAGAGTTAAAAAAGCAAACTACCGATGCCTATTTCGGTTCAACATTAAGGGCTATTTATATGTTTGTGATGTCTGGGAATGGGTATAATCCGTTACAAATACAAGATAATACCCTAGGGACTGTAACAAAAAAAGCAACAAAATTTGTAGTGTACCCTAATCCCACGGCGCAGTCGCTTACCATTAATTTTTCGAAAGCCTTAGCGCAACCTGTTACCATACAGTCTATTTTAGGGCAACCTGTAATGCAGGTAATTTCATCAGGACGCGTGTTAGTGTTAGATGTAAGCCATTTAAAATCGGGCGTTTATTTTGTAAATGCTAATGGAGACACTCAAAAAATTGTAAAACTATAGCATCACTTCATTAATGGTATTTTAATGCCTAAGACGGTGTTTAGCCCATACGTTTAGATAAAATGTAATAGTCAGGATCAATTTTTAGTGTTACTTGTTTTACATTTATTGTTTGCCAACTGCTAGTTGGTAAAAGACGTGTGGGGATACCGTCTATAAAGACGTCTACTGGCATTTTAAAATCTTCAACAGTATTATACCACCTGTAAATAAGCTGTTTATTGGTGATTTTATATTCTAAAGTTGGTAGTTTAGTCGTTCTAAGGTATTGGTTAAAAAAGGCACTAAGATTAAAACCAGTAGCCTCACTTAAAAATGTTTCAATCTCCTTAGAGCTTACGGTTGTATGGTAAAATTTAAGATGCATTTCGCGTAAGATAGCACGCCATTTTGTATCGTCATTGACCCATTGGCGTAGCGTGTGTAACATATTAGCTCCTTTAAAATACATGTCAGAAGAGCCTTCTTTGTTAACATGGTAAGGCCCAATAATAGGTCTGTCGTTAGCAATATTTTTACGAGTGCCAATCACATAAGCCGCAGCAGCTGGTTTGCCAAAATGGTATTCGAGATAGAGGCTCTCGGCATAAGAGGCAAAACTTTCATGTATCCAAAGGTCGGCAATATCTTTACTCGTAATACTGTTGGCAAACCATTCGTGAGCTGCTTCGTGTATAATGATAAAATCGAATTTTAGACCCCAACCCGTACCTGATAAGTCCCTGCCTAAGTATCCATTTTTATAATGATTGCCATAGGTTACAGAACTTTGGTGTTCCATGCCTAAATAAGGTACTTCAACCAATTTAAAACCATCGGTATAAAAGGGATAGTGTCCAAACCAATGCTCGAAAGCTGCTAACATTTTAGAGGTTTGTTTAAAGTGGGTTTTAGCTTTAGTTGCGTTATAGGGGAGAACGTAATAGTTAAGGTCTAATGTGCCATTAGCCCCATTATATGTATCTGAAAAATGCGTGTAATTGGCAATGTTAATATTAACGCCATAATTATTAATAGGCGAGGCTACAAACCAATGAAAGGTTTGTGTTGTTTCGTGTTGATCTACACGACGTAGACGACCATTGGATACATTGATGAGTTTTTTGGGGACGTTAACGCTAATAAGCATGCTGTCTACTTCATCGTACATATGGTCTTTACAGGGCCACCATACACTCGCCCCTAAACCTTGGCAAGAAGAGGCTATGAAATGTGTTTTGGTTTTATCCTGTTTCCAAGAAATACCACCGTCCCAAGGTGCATTTACAGCAGCTCTGGGGTAGCCTTCGTAATGCAGTGTGATTTGCTGTTCTGTATTTAAACGTTGTGGCTGTACTAGGGTTATGAAGTGCGCATTACCTTGCTGTT
Source organism: uncultured Hyunsoonleella sp. (assembly GCA_964562415.1). GTDB lineage: Bacteria > Bacteroidota > Bacteroidia > Flavobacteriales > Flavobacteriaceae > Jejuia. The sequence continues at coordinate 11,602 of CAZLTR010000078.1, forward strand.
CTATTTCTAAAGGCTGTCCGTTTTGTGTGGCTTTTAGCAACTGCATGGGGGTTTGTAAATCAATTTGCATCCTAGCTGTACTGTTGTGCAATACCTTATAGTGTACCGTATTCGTTCCAGAAATAAACTGCCGCTGTGGATCTACCTTAATATCGAGGTGGTAATAGCTAAGGTCCCACCACGAACGCTCTGGGGTAATACTACCGCGAAGACTGTCTTGTTTTGTAAAATTTGATGCTATGGCACTTTGAGCAAACATTAAAGAGCTGGTGCAGCCATACACTAAAAGTAGTGCCGTAAACAAGGAGATAGAGTGACGCATTAGGGGTGTATTTGTAAATAATTATAAGGTACTTATGGTATAAAGCTAACAAAAAACGTCCCAAATTTACAATTTGAGACGTTTTTAGCATTAAAGTGCATTTAATTATACAATTAAATGCTGTTTTTAAAGTGTGTATTGATTGTCTTCGATAACTTTTTTAGCGATAATGTCTCTTAATTCTATAATGTTAGGCATGTTTACATATTTAATGTAACGTTTTAAGCCCATAAGCATCATGCGCTGTTCATCTCCTGTAGAGAAAGAAATAATAGAATGTTTACCTGCGGTTTCAATCACATCAATAGCATGGAATAAGTTTAATTTAGCCATGGCAATTTGTTCTTTTACATGGTCTTCACCTTGCTTTTTCGCCATTTTTTCTGCGCGTAATATTGCAGATTCAGCAAGGTAAATTTGAATTAAAATATCTGAAGCTGCTAACATTAATTGCTGTTGTTGTTCTATTTTTTCACCATATTTCTGTAGGGTGGCACCAGCAACCATTAAAAATAGTTTTTTAAGGTTTTTAATGATGCTTTTTTCTTCTGAAAACAATTCTGAATAGTCTGGAACATCAAAAGACGGAATCCCCATAAGTTCTTCTTTCACTGCCATTGCGGGCTCAAGCACATTTACATGGCCCTTCATAGCTTTTTTGATGAGCATGCCAATACTTAGCATTCGGTTAATTTCATTTGTGCCTTCATAAATTCTGGCAATACGTGCATCTCTCCATGCAGATTCGATAGGTGTTTCTTCCGAAAAGCCCATACCTCCAAAAATTTGAATGCCTTCATCGGTACACTTCTGTACAAATTCAGATACCGCTACTTTAAGAATAGAGCATTCTATCGCAAATTCTTCAACTCCTTTAAGCTCGGCTTCTTGGTGGGTATCTTTGCCATTAGTTTTGCGCAGTTCTATTCGTGTTTCAATATCTTTTGCAGCACGGTAGGTTGCCGCTTCGCCTACCCAACAGTTGGTGGCCATTTCTGCAATTTTTTGACGTATTGCTCCAAAACTAGAAATAGGTGTTTTAAACTGGATGCGGTCATTGGCGTATTTAACAGACTCTGTAATGGTACGACGTTGTGCATCTAAACAGGCTGCAGCTAATTTAATACGGCCAACGTTTAGAGCATTCATAGCAATTTTAAAGCCATTACCTCGTGTAGAAAGCATGTTTTCTGCTGGAACCACAGTGTCGTTAAAAAAGACCTGTCGTGTTGAAGAGGCACGGATCCCGAGTTTATGCTCTTCTTCTCCCATTGTAATGCCATTAGGCGTTTTGGGGTCGTATTCTACAATAAACCCTGTAATATTTTTGTCATCTTCGATACGGGCAAAAACAATCATAACATTACAAAATCCAGCATTGGAAATCCACATTTTTTGCCCTGTAATGCTATAGGTTTTCCCATCTGCTGATAATACGGCCTTTGTTCTTCCAGAATTGGCATCACTACCAGCGGTAGGCTCGGTTAAACAATAGGAGCCAAACCATTCGCCAGAAGCAAGTTTAGGGACATATTTTTGTTTTTGGGCTTCGTTTCCATAAAGGGTAATTGGCATGGTGCCAATACCTGTATGTGCTCCAAAAGCAGTACTAAATGAACCTGTAGCCCCAGAGATGTAATCGCATACCAAGCAGGTATCTACAAAGCCCATGCCCATACCGCCATAAGCATCGGGAACGGCTACACGTAAAAATCAAAGTTCGCCCCCATGTCGCATGCAAGATTCTCTAAGTGCATAGT
>CAZLTR010000079.1:0-13536 GCA_964562415.1 uncultured Hyunsoonleella sp.
AGATACAAGTGTTGGTATGAAACTATTGATTTCGACTCGCGTCATATAGTGCCCAAAGCTGCTTTTGTAGCGATTCGTGGCACGGTGGTAGATGGGCATGATTATATCGCTAAGGCAGTAGCCCAAGGCGCTGTGGCCGTAATTTGTGAAGCGTTGCCAGAACATCAAGAGCAGGGGGTAACCTATGTGCAGGTTAAAAATTCTAATAAGGCATTAGCGATGATGGCGGCCAATTTCTATGGCAACCCCTCAGAGAATTTAAAGCTGGTGGGGGTTACAGGAACTAATGGAAAAACCACTGTAGCTACACTGTTGTATCAGTTGTTTAAAAGTGCAGGGTATAAGGTAGGGCTGCTTTCTACTGTAAAGATAATGGTAGATGATGAGGTGTGTAAAGCAACACATACCACACCAGATTCTTTAACCATAAATAAATATTTAAAAGCCATGAATGCTGCTGGGGTAGAATTTTGTTTTATGGAAGTGAGCTCGCATGGGATTCATCAAAGCAGAACAGAAGGCTTGGTGTTTGAAGGCGGTGTGTTTACCAATTTGTCGCATGACCATTTGGACTACCATAAGACCTTTGCAGAATATAGAGATGTTAAAAAATCATTTTTTGACGGCTTAGGGAAACACGCATTTGCCTTGTCTAATGCAGACGATAAAAATGGTGGTGTCATGCTGCAAAATACAAATGCTAAAACCTATACCTATGCTTTAAAAACGCATGCCAATTACAAGGCGCAAATTTTGGAAAATGAGTTTAGTGGTCTGTTGTTAAGTATAGAGGGCAGTGAGGTATGGACTCGTTTAATAGGGAACTTTAACGGCTATAATGTATTAGCTATTTACGCTACAGCCGAGCTTTTAGGGTTAGAAAAGGTAGAAATTTTAAGGCTGATAAGTGTGTTAGAGAGTGTGAGTGGACGCTTCCAGTACATGGTGTCAGATACTAAGATTACTGCTATTGTAGATTACGCACATACCCCCGATGCTTTAAAAAATGTTTTAGAAACCATTAATAGCATACGCACTAAAAATGAAGATTTGATTACAGTTGTAGGCTGTGGTGGAGATAGAGATCAAGCCAAGCGCCCTAAAATGGCGCATATTGCCTCTGCTTTGAGTACAAAAGTCATTTTTACGAGTGATAACCCTCGTAGTGAAGCACCAGAAGCAATTATTGAAGCTATGGAAGCAGGTGTAGAGCCTCAAAATTTTAAAAAAACACTGGCCATTGTAGATCGTAAACAGGCTATAAAAACAGCCTGTCAGTTTGCAAAACCTAACGACATTATTTTAATAGCGGGTAAGGGACATGAAACCTACCAAGAGGTTAAGGGAGAACGCTTCGATTTTGATGATTATAAAATCGTAGCCACCATTTTAAAACAGTTAGAGAAGTAGGGAATCGCTGCATAATGCAGAAATGAACTACTAAAAAAAGATATAGATGTTATACTATTTATTTGAATATTTAGAGGAACAGTTTCAGTTTCCAGGAGCTTCACTCTTTGGGTTTTTAACCTTTAGAGGGGCGCTGGCTATGATTTTATCATTACTAATATCTACAATTTATGGCAAGCGCATTATTCGTTTTTTACAAAAAAAACAAATGGGTGAAACCATTCGCGATTTAGGATTAGCAGGGCAGGCAGAAAAAGCAGGAACGCCAACAATGGGAGGTATCATTATTATTCTAGCAACCCTAATTCCAGTTGTCTTGTTGGCTAAATTGGCTAACATCTACATTATTTTACTTATCGTAACCACAGTGTGGATGGGAGTGATTGGTTTTATAGACGATTACATTAAAAAATTTAAAAACGATAAAGAAGGTTTAAAAGGGCGTTTTAAAGTGATGGGGCAAGTAGGTTTAGGACTTATTGTAGGCTTAACATTGTACTTTAACGATGCTGTTACTGTAAAGGAAAAGCTGCCCGAAGAAGCGCAGCAAGTGCTTTTAGCCGAAAACCCTAATGTGTCTGTCACGAAATTATTTCAAGAGGAGCAAAAATCAACTAAAACGACCATTCCTTTTGTAAAGGACAATGAGTTTGATTATGCCGATTTAATTACTTGGATTCATCCAGGATTGGAGCGTTATACTTGGATCATTTTTATAATAGCGGTCATTATTATCATTACGGCAGTGTCAAACGGAGCCAACCTTACGGACGGTATTGATGGTTTGGCAGCTGGAACTTCTGCAATTATAGTATTAACCTTAGGGATTTTTGCGTGGGTATCTGGTAATATCATTTTTTCGGAATATCTAGACATTATGTATATCCCCAAAGTGGAAGAAATTACAATTTATATAGCTGCTTTTGTAGGTGCTTTAATTGGCTTTTTATGGTACAATACATTTCCTGCACAAGTATTTATGGGAGATACAGGAAGTTTAACGATTGGAGGGATTATAGCGGTTATTGCTATAGCGGTTCGTAAAGAATGGTTAGTGCCTGTATTGTGTGGTATCTTTTTGGCCGAAAATTTGTCGGTGATATTACAAGTGAGTTGGTTTAAGTATACCAAAAAAAAATATGGAGAAGGCCGACGTATTTTTAAAATGTCTCCCTTACATCACCATTACCAGAAACTTGGGTATCACGAGAGTAAGATTGTAACTCGTTTTTGGATTGTAGGCATTTTGCTAGCCATTATAACCATTGTAACCTTAAAAATTAGATAATTCGTGAAGCGACTGGTAGTACTTGGTGGAGGAGAAAGCGGTGTAGGTACTGCGTTGTTAGGACAGGCAAAAGGCTATGATGTGTTTGTGTCTGATAAAGGCGCAATTAAAACAGAGTACAAAACTGTACTCGAAACACATGTTATTGCTTGGGAAGAAAAGCAACATTCCGAAGCATTGATTTTAAATGCCGATGTCGTAATGAAAAGCCCTGGAATTCCTGATACAGTGCCTTTAGTGCAAATGCTAAAAGAAAAAGGGATCGCTGTAGTGTCTGAGTTAGAATTTGCATCGCAATATACCAATGCGACGCTAGTGGCAATTACAGGGAGTAATGGGAAAACAACAACAGCAACGCTCACGCATCACCTGTTAAAATCGCAGTTAGATGTGGGGTTAGCAGGAAATATAGGAGATAGTTTTGCAAAGCAGGTGCTAACGCAAAATCATGATAACTATGTGTTAGAAGTAAGTAGTTTTCAACTGGACGATATTGAGAGCTTTAAGCCGCAAATAGCGGTGATAACTAATATTACTCCAGATCATTTAGACCGCTATGCGTATAAGTTCGATAACTACATAGCCGCTAAATTTAGAATAGTAATGAATCATACCAAAGATGATGTTCTAATTTATGATGCAGATGATCCTGTGATTACCGCATACTTAGAGCAGCACCCAGTGCCATCACGTTTATTGCCGTTTTCTTTAGAAAAAGAAATAGAGAATGGGGCTTATGTTAAAAATGAAGAATTAATAGTAACGATAGATAATACAAAAACAATTATGCCAACAAATAATTTAACCTTAAAAGGGAAACATAATGTAAAAAACGCTATGGCTGCATCGACTGTAGCGCATTTGCTTAAAATACGTAAGCAAACCATACGCGAAAGTTTAGAAAATTTCCAAGGCGTAGAGCACCGTCTAGAACAGGTGCTAAAAATTAATAAAGTACACTATATCAATGACTCGAAGGCTACAAACGTTAATGCAACGTACTTTGCTTTAGAAAGTATGGATGCGCCAACTGTTTGGATTGTAGGTGGTGTGGATAAAGGAAATGATTATAGAGAATTGTTCAAGTTTGTTAATGAAAAAGTAAAAGCAATTATTTGTTTAGGTGTCGACAATAAAAAGTTGTTAGATACTTTTGAAGGTATGGTAGATGTTATCGTGGAAACGCAATTTATAACAGAAGCTGTTAAGATAGCTTATAAGGTCGCAGATTCTGGAGATAATGTACTGTTGTCGCCAGCGTGTGCTAGTTTTGATTTGTTTGAAAACTATGAGGATAGAGGACGTCAATTTAAAAATGCAGTACGTAATTTATAAACTATTAATTATAAAGTAACGCTTTTGTTTAAGAACTCATCTTGACGTTTTATTTTTAACCGAAAATGAGTTGAAATTTAACCAGATGAGGCACTTTTTGAAGCTCATAGCAGCGCTACGGACAAAAAAAGTAACGAAATAGGGGTGGATTTCAGCCATTTTTTAGGAAATAGAAAACGTCAAAATGAGTTCTATAAGAAGTCTTATAGATAGGTGTTATAAGAGTGAGTATTTATGCAGCATATATTTAAAAATATAAAAGGAGATCGGTTAATTTGGGCAATAGTGGCACTATTGGCTATTCTATCGTTTTTACCGGTGTACAGTGCTGCAAGTAATCTGGCTTATAAAGGAGGAGGAGGTAATACTTTTACATTTTTTATCAAGCATTTTGTGCATCTTATTTTAGGGTTTTCTATTATGTATGGCGTGCATAAAATACCTTACCGTTATTTTAAAGGCTTGTCGTTAATCATGATTCCTATTGTGTTGGTGTTACTCACCATTACAATAATGCAGGGAACTACAGTGCAAGGTGCCAGTGCGAGCCGTTGGATACGTATTCCTTTTGTAAACATGTCTTTTCAAACTTCCACCTTTGCAGCAGTGGTATTAATGGTGTATGTGGCACGCTATTTGTCTAAAATGAAGGATAAAGCGATTACGTTTCAATCGTCAATATTACCCTTATGGACGCCTGTGTTTATGGTGTTAGTTTTAATATTACCATCTAATTTTTCTACCACAGCTATTATCTTTACTATGGTATTGGTGTTGGTATTCTTAGGGGGGTACCCAATTAAATACCTTGCTATTATTTTAGGGACGGGTCTGGTGGCGTTAGCGCTATTTGTATTAGTCGCTAAAATGACAACAGGGCCTCTAAGAGTTAAAGTAAATACATGGGAAAATAGAATTAAGAATTATGCAAATGGAGAGGATACCGAGGCCGATTATCAAATAGAAAAAGCAAAAATTGCGATAGCTTCAGGTGAAATTAGAGGGGTAGGTCCAGGTAAGAGTATTCAAAAGAATTTTTTACCCCAATCGTCTTCAGATTTTATTTTCGCGATTATAATAGAAGAGTATGGTTTAATAGGTGGAGGGCTAATCATGTTGTTGTACCTCTGGTTGTTATTTAGAGTGGTGATTGTAGCTCAAAAATCAGATACTATTTTTGGGAAACTATTAGTGTTAGGTGTAGGGCTTCCTATTATTTTTCAAGCTTTAATAAATATGGCCGTTGCTGTAGAATTATTTCCTGTAACGGGGCAAACTTTGCCTTTGATTAGTAGTGGGGGAACCTCAATATGGATGACCTGTTTGGCCTTAGGAATTATATTAAGTGTGAGTGCGAAACGTGAAGAAATAAAGGCGCAAGAAATTAATCACGATAATCCTTTAGAGGTGCTTTCGGAAGCCTTGTGATAGGTGTGTTATGGGGTGTTTTTAAATGGTAAATAATGAAGGCAATTGTAGTAGTGAATAATGCTATTAACGCGATTGTAAAAAAGTAATAAATAGATATTGAGTAGTAAATCAAAGACATATAAAATTATTTTGAGTGGTGGTGGCACAGGAGGGCATATCTATCCAGCTATTGCTATAGCTAATGAATTGAAACGAAGGTATCCAGAATCGGAGTTTTTATTTGTTGGCGCTCATGATCGTATGGAGATGGAGAAAGTGCCTCAAGCGGGCTATGCTATTGAAGGCCTATGGATTTCAGGTTTGCAAAGACGGCTCACATTAAAAAATATGATGTTCCCTTTTAAGGTGTTGCATAGTTTGTACAAATCGCGACGAATTGTTAAAGCATTTCAACCAGATGTAGTAATAGGTACAGGAGGCTTTGCTAGTGGTCCAGTCTTGCAAGTAGCGGTGTCTCGGCAGGTGCCAACTGTACTACAAGAACAAAATTCGTACCCAGGGATTACCAATAAGTTATTGGCAAAAAAAGCGAAAAAAATATGTGTGGCTTACGAAGGTCTAGAGCGTTTTTTTCCAAAGGAGAAAATTATACTAACGGGGAATCCTGTACGGCAAGATTTGTTAAATGTTGCAGAAAAACGTGCAGAAGCCAAAGTACATTTTAAATTAGAAGAAGGAAGGCAAACCTTGTTGGTCTTAGGCGGGAGTTTAGGAGCAAGACGTATTAATGTACTTATAGAGAAAAGTTTGCCGTTTTTTGAGCAGCATAATATAGCAGTGATATGGCAATGTGGACGCTTATATTACGAGCAGTATAAGTTGTATGACACTTCTAATAACGTTCAGGTATATCAATATTTAAATAGAATGGATTTAGCTTATGCAGCGGCAGATATTGTAGTGTCTCGTGCAGGAGCCAGTTCGGTATCCGAGCTTTGTATCGTAGGGAAACCTGTACTGTTTATTCCTTCGCCTAATGTGGCAGAAGACCATCAAACTAAAAATGCGCAAGCTATTGTAGATAAAGATGCTGCGTTACTGTTAAAGGAGAGTGATTTAGAGGCTAATTTTGAAGCGGTGTTCACTAATTTAATAGAAGCTAAAGATTTGCAGGAGCGCTTGCGTACCAATATTAAAACCTTAGCCTTGGCTAATGCCACAAAAACGATTGTTGACGAAATAGAACTTTTACTAGAAGCATGAATTTAGAACAGATACATAACGTCTTTTTTATAGGTATAGGAGGTATCGGTATGAGTGCTTTGGCACGTTACTTTAAGTCTACAGGAAAAGTAGTGGCGGGCTATGATAAAACACCAACAGCGATAACCGAAGCGTTAGAGGCTTTGGGAGTTGAAGTATGTTTTGAAGATGCGCTAACATGTATAGATAATGTGTTTCATGATAAAACTAAAACTTTAGTGGTGTACACACCCGCCATACCAGAAACGCATGCGCAGTTGCAGCATTTTAAAATAGAGGGATTTACTGTGATGAAGCGCTCTCAGGTGTTAGGTGCTATTACAGCACATACGTATTGTTTGGCTGTAGCAGGTACACATGGTAAAACCACAACAACAAGTATACTAGGGCATTTGTTGCGTGAAAGCAATATCGCACTTACAGCTTTTTTAGGAGGAATAAGCGAGAATTACGATTCAAATTTAATTTTAAACGGCGATGAGGTTTCTGTGGTGGAAGCCGACGAGTTTGACCGTTCATTTTTAACATTGTCTCCAGATTTAGCGTGTATCACTTCTATGGATGCCGATCATTTGGATATTTATGGCAATGCCAATGCATTGACAGCTTCTTTTGAAGCCTTTGCCAAACGTATAAAACCAAACGGGAGATTATTTGTAAAAAAGGGATTGCCTCTAGAAGGGATAACCTATGGTATTGAAACAGATGCCGATTATAACATTACACATATAAGGATAGAAAATGGGGTTTATATTTTTGATATAGAAACACCGCAAACCCTTATAAAAAATGTAGTATTTACACTGCCAGGACGGCATAACTTGTCTAATGCTTTAATTGCTTTTGCTATGGCCGAAACTTATGGCTGTTCGCATGAAGCATTGGTTAAGGCTTTGAAAACTTATAAAGGGGTGAAACGTCGTTTTACCTACCAAATAAAAACAAAAGAGTTGGTGTATATAGACGATTATGCACACCATCCAGAAGAAATTAATGCCGTACATAGTGCGGTACGAGAAATGTACCCAAATAAAGAAGTGTTGGCGGTATTTCAACCACACCTGTACAGTAGAACACGAGATTTTATAGAGGAGTTTGCTAAAAGCTTAGCCCAGTTTGATGCCGTATTATTGTTAGATATATATCCTGCTAGAGAATTGCCAATACCAGGAGTAACCTCTAGTTGGTTGCTCAATAAAATAGATGTTAGCTATAAAAAACTGGTGAGCAAAGCGGCTTTAGCAAGTGAAATACAGCAGAGTGGTGCGTCAATTATTTTAACCATAGGCGCAGGCGATATAGGAGAAGAAGTAAAACATATTAAAAAAGCATTACAAGTTGCGCATTAATTGGAACTACATAAAAATGAGTCTACTACTTGTACTGGTAGTATTTCTGTATGCTTTTGGTGCTGCCAGAAACAATAAACGCAAGGTGTCTCAACCAAATGTCTCCTTTTTTGGAGAGGATAATCTTTTTATTACAGACCAAACTGTTAGTAAATTGTTAATACAAAATCAAGGTGGAGTTAAAAATCTGTCTAAAGAAACTTTAGATTTGAATGCATTAGAAAACGCCCTGAATTCTAATCCCATGATAAAATCTGCCGAAGTGTATGTTGCTGTAAATGGTACGCTTAGCGCTGAAATAAAACAAAAGAGACCTGTAGCCCGTGTGAATACAAACGCCTCTTATTATATAGACGATGACGGTCTTTACATGCCCTTGTCTTCTAATTACACTGCAAGAGTACCCATGGTTACTGGTTATGTTGAAAAAAATAATTTAGAGACCATTTTTAAAATGGCTCAAAAAATAGAAACAGATACCTTTTTGAGACAACATGTGGTAGAGATCCATCAAAATGTAGATCACAAACTAACATTAAAATTAAGACAGTGTAATTTCGATGTTTATGTTGGAAGTTTAAAAGCTTTAGATAAAAAGATAAACAACTTAAAAGCATTTTATAAAAAGAGCTTAAAAGAAAAAACTTTAAATAATTACAGTAAGGTCAATTTGCAGTTTGATAATCAAGTGGTCTGTACCAAAATATAAGACATGGAACATAATTTAGCAGTAGGGTTAGACATAGGAACCACAAAGATTGTGGCAATGATTGGTCGTAAAAACGAATACGACAAGCTTGAAATTTTAGGGATTGGAAAATCTAAAAGTTTAGGGGTGCATCGAGGTGTGGTAAATAATATTACCCAAACGATTCAGTCTATTCAACAAGCCATTCAAGAAGCAGAAGCTACTGCCGAATTTAAGATTGAAGATGTTACTGTAGGTATAGCTGGACAGCACATTCGCAGTTTGCAACACAGTGACTATATAACGCGATCGGATTCTGAAACTGTTATAGATGATGATGATATTGACAGGTTAATCAATCAAGTGCATAAATTGGTGATGCTACCTGGTGAAGAGATTATACATGTATTGCCCCAAGAATTTAAGGTAGACGGACAAGGCGAAATTAAAGAGCCAATAGGAATGTATGGCGGACGTTTAGAAGCCAATTTTCATGTGGTAGTAGGGCAAGTGTCTTCGATTAGAAATATTGGCCGTTGCATTAAAAGCTCGGGCTTAAATTTAGAAGGTATTACCTTAGAACCCTTAGCTTCTGCAAATGCAGTATTAAGTCAAGAAGAAAAAGAAGCAGGTGTTGCTTTAATAGATATAGGTGGTGGTACAACCGATTTGGCCATTTTTAGAGATGGAATCATTAGGCATACTGCAGTGATCCCTTTTGGAGGTAACGTCATTACCGAAGATATTAAGGAAGGCTGCTCTATTATAGAAAAGCAAGCCGAGCTGTTAAAAATAAAATTTGGCTCTGCATGGCCAGGTGAAAATAAAGACAATGAAATTGTTTCCATTCCAGGATTACGAGGAAGGGAACCTAAAGAAATAACACTTAAAAACCTCTCAAGAATAATTCACGCTCGCGTTGTCGAGATCGTGGAACAAGTGTTTGCCGAGATTAAAAACTACGGTCACGAGGAGCAAAAGAAAAAACTAATTGCAGGTATTGTTTTAACTGGAGGTGGAAGCCAGTTAAAGCACTTAAAGCAGTTGGTGGAGTACATTACAGGTATGGATACGCGAATAGGGTATCCTAACGAACACCTTGCAGGCGATAGTGATAGCGATGTCACCAGTCCTTTGTATGCAACTGCAGTAGGTCTTGTTTTAGATGGTTTGAAACGCAATATGCGTAAAAAAGTAGAACAACAGGAACAAGAGGTTTACGAAGAGCAAATTAAGGATGAAACTATTGCCGAAGAGGAAATCGAAAAACCAGTAAAAGAGCGCCGATCGTTTTTAGACAAATTAACCGAGCGTGTTAAGGATTTCCTTGACAATGCCGAGTAGAAGAAATTAGCTATTAATTAAGAGTAACATTAAGAATCTGAGTAAAAAAGAATTTATGAGCAGCAAAAACGAATTCGAAAGTATAGCGTTTGATTTGCCTAAAAATCAATCAAATGTCATTAAAGTTATTGGTGTTGGTGGAGGTGGTAGTAATGCCATAAACCACATGTTCCAACAAGGGATCAAAGGGGTCGATTTTTATGTGTGTAATACAGACGCGCAAGCATTACAAAACAGTAGTGTGCCTAATAAAATTCAATTAGGGGTTAATTTAACCGAAGGTCTAGGTGCAGGAGCTAATCCAGAAGTGGGCGAGCAATCTGCTGTAGAAAGCTTCGAAGAGATATCCCAAATGCTGGCTACGAATACCAAAATGGTATTTATAACAGCAGGTATGGGAGGCGGCACAGGAACAGGTGCTGCACCTATCATTGCTAAAATGGCAAAAGAAAAAGACATCCTAACTGTTGGGATCGTTACTATGCCTTTTCAGTTTGAAGGTAAAATGCGTTTGGAACAGTCGCAAAAGGGGATCGAACGTTTAAGAGATGTTGTAGATTCATTAATTGTGATTAATAATAATAAGCTTCGAGAAGTTTATGGAAATCTTGGGTTTAAAGCAGGATTCTCTAAAGCCGATGAAGTATTATCTACAGCTGCTAGAGGTATTGCAGAAGTAATCACACACCATTACACTCAAAACATAGATTTACGAGACGCTAAAACGGTATTGAGTAATAGTGGTACTGCTATTATGGGATCTGCTTTAGCTGCTGGGCAAAACAGAGCACAAGATGCCATTCGTAAAGCCTTAGATTCCCCACTTTTAAATGATAATAAGATTACTGGAGCTAAAAACGTATTGCTGCTAATAGTTTCTGGTGTTCAAGAAATTACTATAGATGAAATAGGTGAAATTAATGATCATATCCAAAATGAAGCAGGTCATGGCGCTAATATCATTATGGGTGTAGGAGAAGATGAAACTTTAGAAGAATCTATTTCTGTTACCATCATAGCTACAGGGTTCAATTTAGAACAGCAAGATGAAATCTCTAATACAGAAACGAAAAAAGTTGTTCATGCTTTAGAAGAAGAAACAGAAGTAAAAGATAAAGAGCCTGTAATTATTGTTCCTAAAATAGAGGTGGAGAAAAAAGAGCCAACTCCTATTGTAAGACATACATTAGATATAGAAGAAGTCGAAGAAGAGGTAACATCGGCAGAAAAAGTGGTGATTGAAAAAACACAGCAAACCGCAGTTCCAAAAGCAAATAATATTATAAAAACTACAGCGGCAATTAAGAATATAGATGTTGTATACGAAGAGCTGGATGGTACTGTAGAGGCAGAAGCCGAGGTTGAAGAAGTAGTAGACACCGAGGATTTCGTGATAAGACCCGTAACGCCTATGGAGGTGGTAAAACCAGAAGAAGAACAACAAATTACCCTAACTTTTGATTTGCCCTTAACACCAGAAAAGGAAGAGGAAAAGGATATTATTGCAGAAACGATTACTTATAATTTAGATGAAAATCAAATTAAAGATATTCCCGTTAATGATTATGTAGAACTGGTGACAGTTACAGAAACTAAAGAAGACAGCGGCGATGTGCGTTATGCTTTAGATGATTATACAGATGAAGAACCTGCTAAATCGAAGCAAGCCCAAGCCAGTGAAGTGGTAGAAGAGGTTGAAGAAGAACTTGTGTTTGAACGTAAAGTTGTAACTGAAGAAGGCGCCATTGAAAGTGAGATTGCCGAAAATGAAGAGCCTACCGAGATGCCTATTTCTGAAATATTGAGAGAGCGTACGGCAGAGCGTAGACGAAAAATGAAAGATTTCAATTATAAGTTCAATACCTCGAAAATAGATGATATCGAGAAGGTGCCCGCTTATAAACGCCAAGGAGTGAATTTGGAAGATGCCAAGCATTCTTCAGATACCGATTTATCTAGAACCAGCGTAGGTTTAGATGATAATGACGATATCCAATTGCGAACCAATAATTCTTTTTTACATGATAATGTAGATTAGAATAAGGGAAAAACTCATATTTAAAACCGAAATGTACTTTTAAAGTCTGTTTCGGTTTTTTTTGTGATTTTAATGGAGCAATTTTAAAGTGGATAATGAAGTTGTTTAAGATAGTAGAAAATGATTTTTAGGGGTGTTTTGAGGTGTTTAGAAACTCCAATAAATAGGAGTTAATAGTTTGTAGTACAAGTACTTCAAAAAGTGTTAATGTTAAAAAGAAATTGTGTTATAAGTTTATTTATTTGTAGTATTGCAGTCTCTTAAATCGAAAGAATATACCCTAATTATTCAAAAATTCCCTCGTTTTTATTAATTAGAGCTTAAAGTTTACATGCTTTGTTTGCATACCCCAAAGTGCAAATAAACATGCTTAAAGCCTATGACAAGAACACTAAACCTACTGTTAGTGCTGTGCCTATGTATTTGTGGAATACATAAGGCATCTGCAAATATTGCTATTAGAGATGTAGATGGCTTATCTGCATTTATAAAAATAACAACTCCCAAAGATAGCAGTGCTGTTGTACCCTCAACACAATTAGCATCTCATGCATCTGTAAAAGCATTTCGAAATTTCGAGAGCTTAAAACAGTATGACGAATTACCCGAAAAAGCAAGGTTAACTACGCTTAAGTCTGTAAAAGAAGGCTTTACATTCAAAGCAGCAGACTCCCTTAAAAACAAGAAATGGCTGCAAATGGCCAATAATACCTTTGCAACCATTGATGAAACACAAAATTATGTAGATGTACTATCAGAAGATGGTTTAGCACAGTTGCCTGTAGCCATACGTCCAAAAGAAAAAAGCAGTGTAACTTATACGGTTGGCGTGGCCAAAGCAGTGTTTAAACCAGCATATACCGAGTTAACTGTATTTTTAAGAATAAGAACTCCTAAAGGTATATTGATTTTAGGTGCTAAAGATGTAAGGTTATCTCACGAAGGTGGGATTATAGGCGAAGCTAGACTGAGTTTGATATCGCAGTTTACCATGAATTTCGATAAGGGTAAAGTGGTGGCTACTTTAAAAGGTAATTTTGAGCATCCAGAAACCTATGCACTTATCGATTGTTCTGGTTTTAAAGAATTAGGGATTAGTGCAGATGTCTTATTTTCTCAAGGCCTTATTCATCCTGTAGATGCCGCAGGTAACGCCACTGGAGGTTATGTACAGTCTAGTTTTAAAACAGTTGTGAGCGATTGGAATGACATTGTGGTTAATATTTCTTTACCAGAATTTGGAATTAAAGGGGTTAAAGGCACCACATTTCGATTAAACACTGCTGTATTAGACTTTAGCGATTTACGTAACGACCTTTCAGTACCTTCTGCCTATTTGGCTAAATATTACAACACGCAACCCGAATTATGGAGAGGGGTTTATATCAATACCTTAGAAGTCGTATTACCAAGAGAATTTAAAAAGAAAAACCAAAAAGAACGCATCACC
>CAZLTR010000080.1:0-13521 GCA_964562415.1 uncultured Hyunsoonleella sp.
GCTAAAGAAGCACTTTCCATTCGGTTAAGTACTAAAGTAAGCATTTTTTATACATATTGTTAACTTTACGTAGTGACAGACATGAGTAATCATATTTTGCCGTACTATTTAGGTTAAACCATTTTGATAAATAGCCAACCGAACAATTTACCTTTGGGCGGTAATTTTTTCATAATGTTTATTAATCCGCTTCGAGATTCCAGAGCGATTGTCAGAAATCAGCTCGCGAATGTAACTAAAAGTCAGCGCAAAGATTGTAAAAGTCTTTTGGGATCAGATTGCGAATGTGGCTAAAAGTCGGCGCAAAGATTGGTTTCAGATTGCGAAACGAGCTAAAAGTCAGTTTAGGGATCGGTTTTTAGAATTCAGATTAGTGATCAGATTTTTTTTTCGCAATATTTGGGATCTATGAAAGTTAACAATTGTATATGTGTAACAGCACACATATCTCCACTATAAATCTAAGATATTTTTTACAATCTGCAAATAATTTGTGGCCACATGCGTATACATTACAGTAGTTTTAAACGACCATAAAGAAGCATACTAACGCAATACTACGAGAATACAATCTCCTATAGGCGAATACATGAAAACAAACCACAAAATAAGGTAGACCCCGCCTATAGAACTTTAAGACAATGTAGGGCTTACGAAAAATAAATACTATAGAGAGGGCTACACCATAAAATCATGCCCCTCTCAACAACATTTCTATACTTCTATTTAAACACTACAATAGTAGGCTGTTTAATCTATCCATACTCTAAAATCATTTACAAACGACTACAAACGTTTACAAACGAATTTAAACAGGTAACAACCGATTATTGTTTTAGTACTGCTAGACCTTTGCAGTGTCGCCTAAAAAATAGACGATAGTATTAACTGTTTCACCTTAAAAATTTAAAATTATGAACGCACTTAGAAACAAAGTACAGTTGATTGGACGATTAGGACAAGATCCTGAAATTATTAATTTTGACGATGGCAATAAAATGGCCAAATTTTCTATAGCTACAGACGATAGTTATAAAGATAAAGAAGGCAACAAAATTGAACGGGCCTACTGGCATCATATCGTTGTACGTGGAGGCCTTGTAACGGTAGTAGAAAACTACCTCTCCAAAGGCAAAGAAATTGCTATTGAAGGCAAACTCACCAACAGAACTTGGGAAGATAAAGCAGGCTTTAAAAGATATACCACAGAGGTTATCGCTAATGAATTGCTCATGCTTAGTAAATAAAAAAGCATCTGTAATTTATCAAAACACGATATCATAAAAACAAACCATTAATCATCATGTATTTAAGTTTTAAATGAGTAGTGTTTTTCTATAAATCTTTAACATTTAAAGACCCAAAATAACAACATTGTATACGACGATGTGTGTTTTTATAAGATTTACATAAAGTCATTTTGCAAATTAAAAATCGCCTAAAAAATTAGGCGATTTTTCTATTTACATCCTACATGACGTTTTATAACGTCATCAAATTAAGTATACTTCAACTGTTAGTTGACAACTATTTTAGCTGTTTTACCGTTGCAACGTAATACATAAACACCACTAGAAATATTAGAAAGATCTACAGTTGAGCCTTCTCCTGCTAAGACGTCTTCCCCCTGAATCGTATATACATTCCATTTAGCATCTGTATTGATAGTGTATATTTTATCATCACTAGGGTTTGGTGATACACTTAAGGCGTTATCAATTTCATTTAACGCTTTTGCATCATCTATACTTTTGCTTGTAGTACCGTTATCTAGAACTAGAGCTACTTCAACGACAGAGAATGCAGGTATCGATATAAAACTTCTATTCCTTTCAATATTATTATTCCCAACGTCTCTAACATCTTCTGTTTTCAAACTTGGGAAATTTATCCCAGTTCTCACAAAATTAAGACCAGTTTCTAATGGTCCTCCATTTACACTTAATCTAATTTCTGCTGCTGTATTTGCCTTATTCACAAGTAATAATTTTGTACTGTCTCCAACTCGAATTGCAAGTGCATTTAAAGCATTAATTTGCTGATTTACACCTGCTCTTTCCAATTGTGGTGCTGTAATCTCCACATCATTATATAAGGCATTGTCTCTTAAAGCATTTCTAAACGTTTGATAAACGCGACCAAAACCTGTTGGCATAGCCCTTGTGGCATTATTATCAACGAAACCATACTGGGCATTAAGCCCAAATGTCGAGAACCAATTAATGCGCTCCATATCGTCTCTCTTTAACAAATCTATATAACTATCTGCCATTCCTAAAAAACTAGCCCCTATGCCTTGTTCCCTTGCTCCTGTAACACCCCACTCTGTTAACCAAACTCTACGTTTATCTGGGTTCACTTGGCGTTTACAAAAATCTATGGATTCTGCAATTGTGGAACTCGCAGTGAAAGCAGATACTAAATCATTATCTGTAAGCTCACTTGCGGCTTTAAACCGTTCTACTCCATCTACTGCATCTCGAATTTCTTCAGTTGTTGCACCTTCTGCTCTTAGCTCACGTCTTACTCTATTTTGCTCTGCTTCTCGTTCCATTGGGTCTCTAACACCTATATCTACATAACGATGCACTACTATAGCATCGAAAAAGGATTGATCACCTACGATATTATTATTATAGGCTATTTGTCCGCTTCTACTTGCACCAGACACTTGTGCTGGATTTGCTCTCCAAGTTATAGGTATTGCAAATCGTAAATTTGGATCTTTTTCCCGCAACATCTTTACCACTTTTTGGGCGCGTTCCACCCAAGCTTCTTCTGTATCTATAGTATTACTACGTTGTGATGGAAAGAAAAACTCATTTCCTAACTCTACATCTTTAACCTCAAAACCATCATTTTTCATAGCCTCTAACCTATCTCTAGAGGATATCTCATCGTCTTCTATAATGTTTAATACCGTTAGCAATTCAAGAGGGAGTTCTCGTTCTTGGGCCCTACTAAAAATACCTCTTAATGCTGGATACCCTAATCTGAGACTACTACTACTAGACTCAGTGAAACGACTAATCATTCTTCCATTTGCATTATCATTTGTTATAGGGTCTCTTGCAGATCGACTATCTTCTGGGAACGTCTCTCCGTTAATTGTAAAATCTTGCCAATTATATACGTTAGCCCACACTCCTTGGGGAAAACGTATCACCACTGGATCGTTGGCACTTTGATCTAAAAACGTTTGCAAAACAGGTGATTTAAACCCTTGACTAGAGACGCTTGCGTTTGGTTCTAGAGGACCTTGACCTTGGAATCCACCTAATTCCCTAGTATTTATATCCACATTAGACCCCAATAACGAGTTATTGAAAGGTGTAGTTCCTCCATTTGTATTTATACGTATTGTAGCAGGATAGCTGGACGCTTCACCATTTACTCTATTAAAAGGAGAACTTGGCTGCGCATGCCCCAAAGACACGCAACATAATGCAAAAACACCGCATACCAAATTGTAGGGTATTGTATAATTTTTTAATCTTATCTTATGTCTCATTTTATTTGTTTTTTACTATTACTAAATAGAAATTATAAATTACCTATAGTTTGTCACACAAGATCCTTTATAATTAAGCGCATAGATCCTTAGTTATTCTAAATTAATGTAATACTCCTGCATTGCTATGAAGGACACTAACTTCTCAACAACTAATTTGTGTGTTACTTTAACTGATATAATTACTATGTCACTCAAAAAAATAGTACTCTATATCCTTAGAATTACCTTTCGCTAACTTTAGTATTACACCTCTTTACAAACCATATGATGTCTCATATTTCTTCTTTTATAGATACGTTCCTCTACAAGACATAAGATGTTAATAACAAGAACATTAACACTCTAAGTGTGTTTTATGTTTTTAAAAATTTTATTATCAAAAAAAGCACTTAAAACGTTTGTTTAAGTGCTTTTTTTGAGTGCTACTCTCTACTTAAAAGTATCGAAATGATTACTCAACAGAAAGTCGTAACATTTGGCCTTCTATTCTAAGGATGTATAAGCCACTTGCAACACCTGTTAAATCAACAGTATCGCCGTTACCAGATCGTATTCTAGCACCTTGTAGTGTAAATGCTTCCCAGTTGCCAGATCTGTTTAAGTTAAATACACCACTACTTGGATTTGGAAACGCTGTAATTACAGTCGCATCTTCAAGGGTTTCACTAATTTTTGCACTTGCGCTTTTAGCACTATTACTAAAATCGATATTTACAGAAACTACCGAAAACGCAGGCACATCTATAACACTTCTATTTCTTCTCGTTACATCTACATCTGCAATAGCATTAGTCTGTAAGTTAGGAAAACGCACGCCTTGTACAGTATAACTGTAGTTACGTCTTTCATTACCATTAGTTCTTAAAAATACTTGCCCAGTTATATCGCCTTTATTCACGATTAACAAGTTTATTCTACCATTTATACGGGTAGCCACAGCATTAATAGCCTGTGCTCTTTGTCTTTGGTTGTTTACTTCTAGTCTAGGAGACGTTACTATAGGATTATTAAACAATTCTTGATCTCTTAACACTTCAGTAAACAACTCATAAACACGTCCATACCCTGTAGCTACAGATGTGGTACCATTATTAGGGAATGTATATTGTTCATTTAAACCAAAGGTCGAAAACAAGTTAATTCTATCCATATCCGATCGTCTCAATAAATCTAAGTACGTATCTGCCATACCTAAAACACTTGCCCCTATTTCGCCTTCTATACCTCCAGACACGCCCCACTCGGTTAACCAAACTCTACGTTTGTCTGGGTTCACTTGGCGCTTACAAAAATCGATACTGTTTCGCAATGAATCACTTGCCGTTAGCAAGCCTCTTAGCTCCGCAGGACTTAAGTTAGCCGCTGGGATTGGGTTTTGCCTCGCTTGCTCTCGTACTCTAACGTAACGGTGTACAACTATAGCATCAAAAAATGATTGGTCACCTACTATATCTCTATTGTACTGCTGGTGTCTTGCTTCTGTTTCCCCTCTAAACGATATTGGTATTCCAAATCGCATACGTGTCCCTGTATCGTTGTTTCTGCGTAATACACGCACGACCTCCGCAGCACGTTCCACCCAAGCTTCTTCTGTATCTATCGTGGCACTACGCTGCCCCAAAAAGAAAAATTCGTTTCCTAATTCTACATCACGAACTGTAAACCCATCTTCACGCATAGAACGTATTCTGTCTCTAGACGAAAATTGATTATCTTCTATCATATTCAGTACCGTAAGTAAATCTAAAGGCTTCCCTCTTCGTTCTGCTCTGTCAAAAATACCGCGTAATGCAGGATAGCCTAATCGCAATGATGCAGGGCTGGTAGTAAACTCACTGGCACGTCTATTTTGTGGGTCATCCTCTAAGATAGGATCGCTTGCATTTCTGGTATCTTCTGGAAAAAACACCCCATTTACGGTTTTATCTCTCCAGTTATATGTATTTCCAAATACACCTTGAGGAAAACGTATCACTACGGGATCATGAGCATTTAAATGGTCTTGTAATACAGGCGCAAAAAAACCTTGGTTAGACCTTTCGGATGGGCCTGGACCTCTAGACTGTCGCCCTGTGCCTCTTGTATTAATATCTACATTAGATCCCAATAAATGGTTGTTAAAAAGCGAGGTGCCCTGTCCCGAGTTCACGTTAATCGTTGCTCTAAACGTACTTGCGTTTCCGTTTATAGCATCAAAAGGGAAATTTGGTTGTTGTGCATTTACAAATGTAAGCCCTAAGAGGCTTAATGCACCGCAAAATATATTGCGTGTTTTAAAGTAGTTTTTCTGTCTTTGCTTTTTCTTCATCTTTTTTAGTTTTATTTTTTGTTGGTACTGTAAGTTATCGCGCCATTACACTCCATTTATCTTCCTTAATAAAGTATACACATACATTGCGCTTCAATTTTAATTCAAGTCATGACCTTTGAATCCAAATTGATATACGGAATACTTAATATCGAATTACAAAACTTTACGTAATTAGAACATAGCATTTAGCTATTTGATTAATGCGGTAATCCCTCTTAAATTGGCCTTTTAAGAATTGATAATTATAGGTTTTAGTTTAGCGATAAATTACATGTCCTGCTAAAAGATACTTTTTAGCCTGGTATGTAGACGACATATCTCAGACTCCTTACAAAATGATTAAATTTTAACATTTTAAGACTGTCCTTTTTATTTTTACCATGCTTTTTTTATGTTTTTCGTAAATACTACTACATCTTAATTTGTTTAGACATGACACGCTGCTACATTACAAAGTAACATGAAGACCGAAGGCCCACAACATATTGGTACTATTTTTAAAGGTAAAAGGTACATAGATTTAATACAAATAAACCAGAAACACGAAACTCTAAGATATAAAAAAGCACTTAAAACAAGCGTTTTAAGTGCTTTTCATAGCGCTACGTCCAATTAAAATGCTATTCTACAGCAAGCTTTAAAATTTGGCCATCTACTTTAAGAAGGTAGAGTCCAGTAGCCACACTGGTTAAATCCACAGTATCCCCTTTTCCCGAGTTAATTTTAACACCTTGTAGTGTATACGCTTCCCAATTACCAGGTTGGTTTAAAGTAAACATTCCTGTTGTACTTGGATTTGGAAACGCTGTAAACCATATCGTTTCATCACGTATCGCTTTATCTTTTAAATCTTTACCGCTATTATCAAAGTCTACATCTACTGCGGTTATAGAGAACGCTTCAAGCCTTATAACATCTCTACTAGTTTCATCATCAACAATATTAACAAAATCTGTTGCCTGTAAAGTTTCGAAACGCACACCTCTACTTTCGTAACTAAAGTTACGTCTTCTATTCGTGTTGGTTCTTAACACAATATTAGCAGGTTCATTAGTCATATTAACAGCTAAAATTTTAATACCGCCATTTTCTCTAATGGCAATAGCATTTATAGATCTGGTCGCTTCATTTCTTCCATCAACGCTTAATCGCGGTGCAGTGATGTTAACATCATTAAACATTTCATTGTCTCTAGTAGCATCCCTTATAACTTGATATACGCGACCAAAACCTGTCTCATTCGCATTGGTGCTACTCTCTGAAGGAAATTCGTATTGTGCATTTAATCCAAATGTCGAAAAGAAATTAACTCTTTCAATATCATCTCTTCTCATAAGATCTATGTAAGTGTTTGCAGTACCCAAATAGCTAGCACCAATACCACCTTCAGAACCTCCTGCAACACCCCATTCTGTCAACCATACATTTCGCTTATCTGGATTAACTTGTTGTTGACAAAAATTTATGCTTGAATTTATAGTTTCACTAGCCGATAATAGGCTTCTTAATTCTTCGACATTCAAACGTGTTGCAGATATAGCACTGTTCTCGTCACCTTCGCTCCCATCTCTAACCCGTACATAACGATGTACCACTATGGCATCGAAAAAGGATTGGTCTCCTACAATCTCTCTATTATAAAATGTATGAAGCCCATCTGGATTGTTTTCACCTTGTGCTCTAAATGATATTGGGCTCATTAGGAGCATCTTCTCGTAGTCCCTCCACCACTCTTTTCGCACGGTTTCTCCAAGCTTCCTCTGTATCTATAGTGTTGCTTCGTTGTGTTAAAAAGAAGAACTCATTACCCAACTCCATATCTCTAACCGTAAAACCATCACTTCGCATAAGTCTTACCCGGGACACAGACGATCCTACATTATCTTGAGTAATACTAAGCACTGTAAGTAAATCTAAAGGTCGTCCTCGTTGTGCTGCTCTATCGAAAATACCGCGTAATGCAGGATATCCCAATCTTACGGATTCTTGTCCTTCTGCAAACTCACTAATTCTTAATGGTAATCTTCCGCTAGGCAACCTTTGGCCTCTATCCCCTATATTATCTGCGGTAACAGGATCTCTCGCTATTCTAGTGTCTCTAGGAAATTCAACATTACCATCAGCATCTCTAAAATCTTGCCAATTGTATACGTTGGCCCATACCCCTTGAGGAAAACGAATAACTACGGGATCGTTTACGGTTTCATTTAAATGATCTTGTAAAATAGGCGCTGCAAATCCTTGATTACGTACATTAGAGCCTCGAGGCGCTACAGATTGTGCACTTGTAAGCCTCGTATTAATATCGACATTAGACCCTAATAATAAATTATTAAATGCTGTAGTCCCATTAGACGAATTAATGTTCATTGTTGCGTTAAAAGACTCATCATTTGGACTCACATCATCAAAAGGGAATGTTGTTGAAGGCCCTTGAGCTTGTATTAAACTTGTAATACCAAGTAGTACTGCCGCACTAAATAGCTTCTGCGCTTTTGTCTTGCGTTTTAAATTTTGCATGTGTTTTAGTTTTAGTTTTAATGATTTTAAAAAAAACCAACCTTCTTTATTTTATCTAAAATGATATAAGATAATAGACTATCTTTTTGTATAAAATTGGCGTAGCACTGCCCCATCAATAACCTACTCATTTTAAGTCGTTAATGATTAAACTCTGATAGAACAATATATTTTTAGATTAAAATTTTAGGGTATAGGTTTCATCTTTTTACTTTCAAAACTACACGCTAACAAGAGAATAAACAACTTTTTCTGTGTTAAAAATATTACATATAATGCAAAAATAACACCTGTTTGGCTATAAATATAATGCAAATCATAATTTATGACCTAAACCACCTAAGTTATCCAGCTCAAAAAACCTATGGAGTTAATTAAATATTGCTTTAATCTTATCGACTATAGTTTGGGCTAATTTTTCTTTGCTCTCTATAGTCCAGCCCGCTACATGCGGTGTTAACAACACATTTTCTGCTGCTATGAGATATTTAAACGCTTCGGGCATTTGTGTTTCGAAAAGACTTTCGAACGATTTTTTTTCGTATTCTAAAACGTCTAACCCTGCTCCTAAAAGTTTTCCAGATTGTAATGCATCAACCAAAGCAGAAGTCACTACACTTTTACCTCTTGCGGTATTTAAAAGCCAGAATGGTTTCGCCATAGCAGCGATAAAATTGGCATCTATCATATTAAGAGTAAGTGGTGTTTGCGGCGTATGAAGGCTTAACACATCACATTGATTTTGAAAGGTTTTTAAATCTACTTGCGTCGCGTTAGCATCACCTACATTAGGCTTTATATCATAACACAAAACCTCAACATCGAAACCACGCAATTTTTTAGCAAAGGCTTTTCCCATGTTGCCATATCCTATAAGCCCCACCGTGAGCCCATCGAGTTCTATACCGCGATTGGCCTCACGTAACCACTTGCCTTCTCGCACCTCTCTATCAGCTTTGTTTAATTTATTAAATAGTGAAAGTAGCATCCCAAGTGTATGTTCGCCAACAGCATTTCTATTGCCTTCTGGGGCAGAAATGAGATGTATCCCTTTACGTTCTGCATAATCGCAGTCTATATTTTCTAGCCCTGCCCCAACACGCCCTATAAATTTTAGGTTTGTAGCAGCTTCTAAAAATGATTGGTCAATAGAAAACCGACTTCTAATAATTAGTCCATCATAAGCACTTATTTTAGCTTCTATTTCTGCCTTAGTAGAAGTGTAATCTTCGTGATTCACATAACCTAAAGCATTTAATTGAGTGAGCATTAACTCATGGTTTGTATCGAGGTGAAGAATTTTCATTGCCACATATTTTTGACAAAGCTAAAGTATTTTTTTGGGATAGTTACCAACAAAAACAGCCTACATGAAGTAAGCTGTTTGGTTGTAATTTTAAATGTTGCTTATTGCAATTTTTCAAGTAATAAAGTAGCGACTTGCTCTGAAGATGCAGGGTTTTGTCCTGTAATTAAGTGCCCATCTGCAACAGCATGTGGAGTCCAATCTACAGCTTTAGAATAGTTAGCACCATTTGCTTTTAGCATATCTTCTACAAGAAAAGGCACTATTTGCGTTAATTGCACTGCATCTTCTTCTCCATTCGTAAAACCAGTTACATTTTTACCTTTAACCAGTGGTGTCCCATCCGCATTTTTGGTGTGCTTTAACACTGCTGGCGCATGGCATACTGCTCCCACAGGCTTCGCATTGTTATAAAATGCCTCAATTAAAGCAATAGAATTTTTATCCTCTGCTAAATCCCATAAAGGCCCGTGCCCCCCAGGATAAAACACGGCATCAAAATCGCTTTCATTTATAGTTTCAAGCTTCTGCGTGTTCGCAAATGCTGTTTTTGTCGCTTCATCTTTATCAAATCTAACAGTTGCTGGAGTTTGAAAATCGGCCTCGTGACTCTTAGGATCTATAGGAGGTTGTCCGCCTTTTGGTGATGCCAAAGTAATATTAACTCCTTTATCTTTTAAAATGTAATAAGGAGTTGCAAATTCTTCAATCCACACCCCTGTTTTATGCCCTGTATCTCCTAAACGGTCATGACTTGTTATTACAAATACGATCTCTTTCATATGTTTTGTTTTTTTGGGTTAGTCTATAAATATAACTGTACTTACAAAAAGAAAAGGGCACTTGCTAATAATCGTCGTTGTCTTCATAATCATCCTCGTCTTCATAGTTATCTTCTGCATTAATCAAAAATTTAGACACCACGGCATCGTCCAATTTCATGAAATCTGCATAAAGTATGTCTGTGACCTGTGCTTTACTTTTTCCTGCCTTAAATAATTCATAAGCTTTTGCTGGCGCCGTTTTTATAACAGGCTTTACAAGACCTTCTGTTAAACGCAACACCCGTTCTTTAGTAAAATTAAGATCCATGAATGGGTATACATTTCCCACAACACTAACGGCTGCTCCTTTGCAAATAACTTCTTTAGTAAGTGCTATACCTTGCGCATTTTGTGAAAAACTCATTAAAGCGCATAAACTAAATGCAATAATTGTTACGATACGTTTCATACTGTTATTTTAATTAGATGTGAGGTGCAATAATTGTCAATTGGCTTATAAAGTCCATCATTAGATGCCCAAAATCATCTTAGCAATCCAAAAATATAACAAAATCCCTAGAATATCATTACTCGTAGTGATAAAAGGCCCTGTGGCAATGGCAGGATCTATACCGCGTTTATTTAAAAACAATGGTACGAAGGTTCCTATAAGCCCTGCCACAATTATAACGGCAACTAAGGATATAGAAATGGCCAGAGCGGTAGTGACTTCTCCTTTAAAAGCCCATACAAACAGAAATAAAAACACGGCGAGTATAATGCCATTTAAGGCTGCTAGTACCATCTCTTTTAACAAACGGCTATTTACACTACCTTTAACATCATCGTTTGCTAAACCTTGAACGATAATGGCACTGGATTGTACTCCTACGTTTCCTGCCATAGCTGCAATTAAAGGTGTAAAAAAGAATAAAATCACTGCTTTACCTGTAAAAAGCCCTTCAAAACCTTCCATGATTAAAAAAGCACCAATCCCGCCTACCAAACCTAAAAATAGCCAAGGCAATCTGGCACGTGTAAGTTCTATAATGGTATCATCGGCTTCTACATCGCCTGTAATACCCGCCGCCATTTGGTAATCTTTATCGGCTTCTTCCTTTAAAACGTCTACAATATCATCAATAGTGATACGTCCTAAAAGGGTTTTCTCGTCGTCTACAACAGGGATCGCTTCCAAATCATATTTTGCCATAATTTTGGCTACCTCTTCAGCATTTTCGTGTACGTCTACATAATCGACATTAGAAATATAGATGTCTGCTATTTTTTGGTCGCTTTTGGCCACCACTAAATCTTTTAAAGAGAGTCGGCCTATAAGTTGTTCTGCTTTATTCACTACGTATACAGAATGTACTCTACTCACTTCTTTAGCTTGCCCTCTAATACGGCGCAAACAGCCTGCAACGGTCCACGTTTCATAAACTTTCACCAATTCTTTTGCCATAAGCCCCCCCGCGGTGTCCTCGTCGTAAGTAAGTAACTCTTCAATTTCTGCCTTATGTTCTTCGTCTTCAATACGGTCTATAACCGCTTGCTGGCGTTCTTCTGGTAATTCTGAAATGATATCTGCCGCATCATCGGTATCGAGTTCTTCAACCTCTTCGGCTATTTCCTGAGCGGTTAGGTTTTTTAAAACCTTTTCGCGAATGTCTTCATCGAGTTCCTTAAGGATATCTGAAGTACGTTCGGAATCTAAAAGTTTAATGATATAAATGGCCTGTTCTAAATTAAGCTCATCTAAAACCTCTGCAATATCTGCATAATGGTACGCTTCTAAAGCCTTTTGAAGTGCCTTATCTTCTTGCGCTGCTATAAGCTGCTCTATATGCTCTATGAGCGCATTGGTAAGTTCGAATTGTATTTTGTCTTTATCTTCTTCCATACCTCTATTTCTGGAACTGTAATCGTATTTTCTTTCGTCAAAAAAACCAAACCTACCACGGCTTGTTATCCTAAAAACAGCATGTAGTGGATTACAAATGCAACTACTTTGTAAGATGTATTACACATGATTTGCAACACCTACACTATATCGTTCTGAATCAAAGTTGTAAGTTCTATAAATTCGAGAACCGACAATTGTTCTGGACGCTTGCCAAAGATAAGATTTGCTTTTAAATTATCGGACAAATTGAATGTTTTTAAACTGTTACGAAGTGTCTTTCTGCGTTGCTGAAACCCTGCTTTTACAACTTTAAAAAAAAGTGTCTCATCGCAAGGCAAACTGTAATTTTCTTTTCGTGTAAGACGTAACACGCCAGAGTCTACTTTTGGTGGTGGATTAAACACAGAAGGTGGTACCGTAAACAGGTATTCTGCATCGTAAAAGGCTTGGGTTAATACAGATAATATACCATACACCTTACTCCCTTCTTTAGAACAAATGCGCTGGGCGACTTCCTTTTGAAACATTCCTGAAAATTCAGGAATTTGGTTGCGCATCTCTAAAGTTTTAAAAACGATTTGTGTAGAAATATTATAGGGAAAATTCCCTATAATGGCTAAAGCTTCCCCTTTAAAAACTTCATTTAAATCGTATTTTAAAAAATCCTTTTCTATGATACGTGGGGCTAGATTGAGGTAATTTGCCTGTAGGTACTCTACCGACTCGGTATCAATCTCTATCACATACGTTGTCGTGGCCTTTTTAAGCAAGTATTTGGTTAACACCCCCATACCTGGCCCAATCTCTAAGACATTCTTATAGCCACTTAAAGACAAGCTGTCTGCTATTTGCTCTGCTATAGTCTCATCTTCTAAAAAATGCTGTCCTAAATGTTTTTTTGCTTTTACTGACACAGTGATGGGTTTTATTAATATAGTACTGATTATTCTCTATTATTTATCAAAGCAGCCTTAGATGTTAATACACATAACAGTTAAAGCGTTTTAGTATTTCATCCCAGAATTCGAGAACTCAGGTGTAACGCCGTGGTTAAACAATTCTACAGTTAAACAATTTAACGATTAATTAGCGCTACAGTCCAACGGTTTAACATTTCACCAATCCGAAACACACAAACGTATTAAGTAAACGTAACCGAATACTCATCTACAATTTGCAACTCTGTTCTAAAAGACAGCA
>CAZLTR010000081.1:0-13467 GCA_964562415.1 uncultured Hyunsoonleella sp.
TTTTAGATAAGATTTCCTGTTAACACCCGATCAAATAATTATTAGTGTTTTAATTATGTCTAGAGAAATATCCAGCAAAATTAGTGCATAAAAAAAAATTAAGACAGACTGGGTTTGTATCGGGTATTCGTGTATTACTCTGTATAATCACTCTAAGGTTTTCAACTAATAGGAGCCATATCAGCTTTAAAAAGAACCAAAGTTATGTCCTCTTAAGACTACTATAGTATGAACTCATCTTGAGGTTTTCTATTTCCTAAAAAATGGTTGAAATTCACCCATATTTCGTTACTTTTTTGTCCGTAGCGCTGCTATGAGCTTCAAAAAGTGCCTCATCTGGTTAAATTTCAACTCATTTTCGGTTAAAAATAAAACGTCAAGATGAGTTCTATTTTAAAATATTAAGATGTTGTAATTAGGTGGTAAATTTTTATAGAAAAAAGTAATTAGAGTTTAGTAAATTAGTAGATAAATGCACATTTTATCAAGTAGACCCATGTAATTATTTTGAAACTACAGTTGTACCATATCAAGACAAAGGATGATGAATTAATCGCTTTATGGAAGTGGATGCCCTATAAGCCATTAGATAAGCATGTCTTTTTAACGCATGGGACATTTTCTAATAAAAAAATATGTGAAGGTATAGCACAATTTCTTGTAGAAAAGGGGTTTACATGTTGGATAATGGAATGGAGAAGTCATGGAGAAAGTTCTAAAGCTGTAAAAGACTTTAATTTTGAGACCATTGCGCATTACGATATGAAATCAACGTTCGATTTTCTTTTAGAAATAGAGGGACTAGAAACTATTGACTGTATTGTACACAGTGGAGGAGGGATAATTTTAACGATGTTTTTAATACATAATGAGCGCTATAGGTCTAAGATTAATAGTATTACTCTATTGGGGGTACAAGCTTTTGGAGCTGCTAAAGATTTGAAAAGTACTCTAAAAGTAAAGACAGGTAAGTATATTGCAGCATTAATGGGGAAAGTGCCTTCTAAAGCAGCTGGGTCTACCGAAACTCATGAGAGCTATCACACCATGAAACCTTGGTTTGATTGGAATTTGAATAAGGATTTTATAGGTGCTAATGGATTTAATTATTTGGATAAAATGAAAGAAATAAGAGTACCTATATTATCAATTTGCGCTAAAGGCGATCGCTTTATAGCGCCAACTACTGGTTGCGAAAAGTTTTTAAAGGCTTTTAAAAACAAAGCGAATCAATTGCTAGTGTTTTCCAAAGAAAATGGGAATTTAGAAGATTATAATCACAGTAGAATTTTAAAATCTCAACATGCAAAGCAAGAGATATTTCCCAGAATAATGCAATGGATACTTCAAAATGAAAACACTACTGTAAGATAAATATATATTTTAGAATAGAGCCGTTCATAATTTTATAAGTGGTGTACTTGATATATAACTATGCTAATAATGGAATAAAATTATAGTACCTTATTTAGAGGGTGTTTCTCTTTTCGCAGGTATTACTAGCAAAACAAAATTACGACATGATTAGCTCAAGAAAATAGCTCGATTTTAATCCCAACCCTTCTTATATAGCTCTAAAAGAGGCTTTAGAATACCTTATAAAGACGAATGGGATTTATCAAAAAAGTACGAACGAGTTATTGGTTTAACTATGGTTTGTAATTACTCTAACAACGATTAGCTGTGTTTGGTATAAAGGTATAACTATGCTATAGCTTAGCGATTAAACAAATACGAGTTTATTTATGTGTTAAAAGGCTTCGGCAATACTAAGATAAAATTCGTTAGAACCCCTTCCTACACCCCAATCGAAGCGAATGTTTAGATTTTCTTCTTTATCCAATTTAAAACGAAGTCCTACACCATAATTAGGTTTTAATGAGCCAAATTGAAA
Organism: uncultured Hyunsoonleella sp.; assembly: GCA_964562415.1. Lineage (GTDB taxonomy): Bacteria > Bacteroidota > Bacteroidia > Flavobacteriales > Flavobacteriaceae > Jejuia. The sequence goes on from CAZLTR010000081.1 coordinate 1,895, forward strand.
GTCACTAAGACTATTATATACACTACCTGTTCCTAAAAAAGCTACAGCTCCAAACCTAGAGGTCCCAAAATGTTTACGATATTCGGCTTGTGTAGCCAATAAATCACGATCTACAAAACGACCTTCTCTATAGCCTCTCATAATTTCACTACTTCCAAAAAAAGCAAATTCAGAAAAAGGAATGCTACCTCGTGTCGTCCTTCCAACAACCTGAAAAGCCAAAACATCTTTGCTCTTATTTTTTAGCTCTTTAAAGTGTCTAAGATCAAAACGGGTTAAATCAAACCTATGCGTACCTCCAAGAACTTTACCATATTCGCCGTGTGTAAACTCTAAGTACCACCCGTTTTGTGCATTTAAGACATTATTTCTACTATCGTAAAGTACAGCAACCTCGGCACCTACAGATGTAGAACCGTTGAAACCTTCAGGTCTTATTTGATCTATGATACCACCAGATTCTATACCTGTTTTAAAAATATGGTTATAACGTATGCCACCACCTACAAATAAATACCTTATAGGAAGTTGTTTTAAAAAAATAGGTTCGAATAAAAATTGATGATTCTCATAAACTTCTTCGGTGCTTTCGGGAGTATCTCTACCAAAGCCATAAAATAATCTAGGATAATTTTGAAGTAAAAAGTTCCCTTCAATCACCCATTTTTCTTGATTGGTGAAAATTTCGAATCCAGAAAATACAAAAAACTGATTGTTAAGGGTGTATTGTACAGACATTGGCATATTTGAAACCCTAGTTTCTTCTCCACTACCGTTAAATTTAAATAAAAATTTGGCACCAGTTCCAAAAGCAAAATTTGTTTCTGGAGAAAAACTTATTACGGGAGCCGCTATAAATTTTTGTAAATATCGTGTCGAATCTTTAACAACTGCTTTCTTGTTAGGATAAAATGTAAAAAGTTCTTTAAGGTGTTCTAAATCTTGGGCTTTAAGAGACGAAAAAGAGCAAAAAAATAATAATACTGTTGTGATGAATAAGTATTGTTTTGTTTTCAATGCGTTTGTTTTTTGATATAAATTTCTGCTAAAATAAATATAATATCAATTGGATGTTCTTTTTAATTAGAATTGTGATGACTTGGTGTATTGGTTTGTGTTTAATGTATTGTTTTAGAGGTGTTTATTTTTTTAAAAGAACTGTTTTTTTTAAAACTTAACTTATAAAGCTTTAGTATTTAACCCATTTAGAGGTGTACATTATTCTGTTTTATTGTAGATTATTTATGTGAAAAATTTTATAATACCGTAAAGGTTTTTGTATTTTAGAGCTTCGGTTAGAATTTTAAGTTTACTAGGTAGCAATAGAAATGTCTCAACAGATTAGTATTCAGGATATAGTAGATGAAATAACACAGCCTAATGTGGTTTGCGTTATAGATAATGAGGTCCCTCAACACCCAGAAGAACAGTACTTACATATTATATATAGCCTTATACATATTGTGAAGCAGTGTGTTGTAAAAGCAATGCATACACCTTACATACATATTAAAGATGTTAAGGGAAATTTTCTGTTTAATGATCGTCTTAATATTGTAGAAGATCCTATTAACTTAATCGCTTTAGACATTGCCTCAGATTGTGATATTCACTTAATTAAAATAAAAGGGACTGCTATTATTTACTATTGTGCAACAACTTCTAATTGGCTGGCCAATACAAATAGATTTTATCTTAATAAGATTAATTTAACAAATGGTACTATAGATGAATTGGCCTATAAGAAGACAGGCCATACCATTCTAAATATGGTTAGAGAGGGGGAAAACATAGCAAAAGATGTTGCAATAGATACTAATGTTACAGTACATAGCTACGATCGAGATACTAAATATTGGGAAATCGAGTTTTGCATGAAAAAACTATGGTAATGTTTAATAGCTAAGGAAAATTTAGTGGGGCGTAAAACTAAAAAAGCCTTGTGGTTAAACAAGGCTTATAATTAAAGAGGACATAATTTTTAATGGTCTTTTAATTTTTACGCAAATAGGTAGATACTTCTATAGCAACATCTTCCCAAGTTTTGCTAATACCATCTTCGCCCTTATGCAGTTCGTAACATACTTTGTTTAGTGAGGCTAAGGCTTCTAAAGCATTCCATTCTTTTAAATTTAGAACACCTTTAAGTGTAACGCGTCTTTCATCTTCAACTGTAATTTCAAGCGGTAAATTATTTGTAACACCATTCATGGTCAAAGCCGCTTTATAGTTGGTGCCATCATAAGTAATGATGCCTTTTAAAAATTCAGTATCAAGCATTTTTCCGAAAAAGAATTCTTTTATTTTAGCGTCTCTACTTTCATCTTTAGTGATAAGATTCCGTACAGGGATAGAAAAACTAAGATTGTTTAAAGCTGTTTCAACTGAATTTCCTGTTTTAGATTCAAAGTTTAATACCGAAAATTCTCCGCCTACGCCTTTTTTAGCAGTAGTTTTGTAAGCGGTCCATTTTACAGAAGTAGCTTCTGGTTTTACAACAAATTTTTCGCTAACGGTTTCTGTTTCCGTTTCAATGGTGGTAGCTTCATCTTTCTTCTTTTTACAAGATGTTACTACAAAAGTTACAACGAGTAATAGGATGGAAATTTTTTTCATAATGTTCGTTTTTTAGACCATCGAAGTTAAGGTTTAATTCTACAAATAACAAATTAATAGGTATGACATATATCATGTTTTTTTAGCATATATGCCCTTAATTTTGAAGTATAAATTACAAGTATGCAAGACTCATTATTAAAAAAGTATAACGTAGCGGGGCCAAGATATACAAGTTACCCTACGGTACCGTATTGGAATGACGTTCAATTTTCTCGAGCCCAATGGAAACAATCGCTACAACGTGCCTTTAAAGCAAGCAATGCCAAGGATGGCGTGAGCCTATATATACATTTGCCATTTTGCGAAAGTTTATGCACTTTTTGTGGCTGTAACAAGCGTATTACAAAACAGCATCATGTAGAAATGCCATATATTAAGGCATTACTTAAGGAGTGGCATTTGTATTTAAAACTATTTAATGAAAAACCAGTTCTTAAAGCATTACATCTTGGAGGAGGAACACCAACTTTTTTTAAGCCAGCGCATTTAAAGTATCTCGTTATAGAGTTATTAAAAACAACAGATTTGGCCTTAGGGTATGAATTTAGTTTCGAAGGCCACCCTAATAACACAACAAAAGCGCATTTAGAGGCTTTGTATGACTTAGGTTTTAGGAGAGTGAGTTATGGGGTACAGGATTATAACATTAAAGTACAGCAAGCGATTCACCGTGTACAACCTTTCGAAAATGTAAAGAGAGTTACAGCCTTGGCCAGAGAGATAGGCTATACTTCTGTAGGCCATGATATTATATATGGTTTGCCGTTTCAAACTTTAGAGGATGTTGAAAATACAATTTTGAAAACCAAAGCATTACAACCAGATCGTTTGGCTTTTTACAGTTATGCGCATGTGCCTTGGTTAAAAGGAAATGGACAACGTGGATTTAAGACTAGCGATTTACCTAATGCAGATTTAAAGTGTGAACAATACCAATTAGGAAAGCATTTACTTTCTTTAGCAGGCTATGTAGATATAGGTATGGACCATTTTGCCTTGCCAGGAGATAGTTTGTATACAGCGATGAAAAAAGGGACATTGCATCGTAATTTTATGGGATATGCAGCCTCTAAAACACAAGTAATGATAGGGCTTGGGGTATCTTCTATAGGAGACAGTTGGTATGGCTTTGCACAAAACGAGAAACGTCTCGAGGATTATTATAAGAGTTTAGAAAAAGATATTTTGCCTGTATATAGAGGGCATATTTTAACGAGAGAAGATTTAGTAATTCGTCAACATATACTAAACTTGATGTGTCATTTTGAAACCAATTGGCAGAGCAGTGCTTTATATTTTGACGCTTTACCAGATATTTTAATTCAACTTAGGCCATTGGCAGAAGATGGACTTGTAATTATAGAGACCACTCGCATTATTGTAACTTCCAAAGGAAAGCCTTTTGTGCGCAATATTTGTATGGCTTTTGATGTGTTATTGCAACGGAAACAGCCCGAAACAAAATTATTTTCAATGACTATTTGAAACATTAAAAAGTGCGCATACTTTATAAAATGTATACGCCCCAAATACACCTAAAACTTAAAAGATATGAAAACGATTATTGTACCTGTAGATTTTTCAAAACATTCTGAATATGCACTTAAAGTCGCTGCACAAATAGCTAAACGCTATAACGCAGAGATATTGGTCTTGCACATGCTGGAAATGTCCGATGTGGTATGGTCTTCCTCTGAAGCTTTACAGCAAGAAAAGACCGCTTATTTTTTTAAGTTGGCAGAACAGCGTTTTACAACATTTTTAAAACAACCCTATTTAGATGGGATTAAAGTGACGTCAATTATAAAGCACTATAAAGTATTTAGTGAAATTAATACTGTGGTAGAAACGCATCAGGCCGATCTTATTGTAATGGGATCACATGGGGTTAGTGGGTTACGAGACTATTTTGTAGGTTCTAATACAGAACGTGTAGTACGTCATGCAGAAGTCCCTGTTTTAGTGGTTAAACAGGAGTTGCCAGATATTAAGTTTAATGTTGTAGTGATGGCTTGCGATTTTTTAGAGGCAAGTATACCTGTTTATTTGAGGACAAAGCGAATATTTGAAAGCTTAGGTGCAAAGCTATACTTGGTACATGTAAATTTACCGCATAAAAGGTTTAAAAGTACTTTAGAAATAGAACAGGCTGCAGTTCATTTTTTAACCAAAGCCGATCAAGGTATCAAAGCGATGGATACTACTCATTTTATAGCCGATTATACCGTAGAAAAAGGCGTATTACAAGCGGCGACTACCTTAGGAGCAGATCTTATTGCTATGCCTACCCATGGTAGAAAGGGGGTAGCTCATATGTTAGAAGATAGCATAGGAGAGGCTGTAGCTAATCATGCTACATTGCCTGTGATGACCTTTAAAATGTGAAAAAGTAGCGCTTTGTTCGTAAAGAGTTAACAAAGCGCTATTTTAACTTTAATTAATTGGAGGATCGGATACCGCTAAGACATTAAATAAATTTGCCTTTGTTTTAAAAAACTCATTCTCAATTTCGATAGCTTTTAGTTTAACATCTATCAATTTAGATTCTCTGGAATTTACAAGAAATAGAGAACTTTCTCCTAAAAAGAACTTGCGTTCTTCGGCGGTTAACAGTTTCGTATAATCATCTACGATAACGGTTGTGACATCATTTTGTAAAACATAGGAGTCTAATTCTTGATTAATGGCATCAATTTTATTTTTAAGGCTTACTCTGGTATTTTGTAAATCAAATTGAGTATCCTGTAATTTTAATTTTGCGAGTTTTAGATCACCACGTTCTTTTCTTAAGAAAAGCGGTAGATATACATTTAATCCCGCTTTATATTGAGAAGTACTAAAGGTACTCGTTTCTTCTGGCGTTTCCGATAAAAAATTGTATTGCAGATCTATAACAGGCAATAACGTATTACGCTTCAACCGTTTTTCTATGGTTAAACTTTTAATCTTAAAATCTAACGATCTTAACTTAGGGTGGTTATTGATATCAAAGGTTTCCACATTTAAATCAGAGGTGTTTAAAGTTTCATCTATGGTATTAATCGTATTAACATCAGGGATAATAGTTGCTTTTATCTCAATAGGCGTATTATCATCTAGCCATAAAAAGTTAGAGAGCTCTAAAGCAGCTTTAACAAGTTTAATTCTAGACTTTTCTAAATTGAGACGTCTTGTATTAAGTGTGATGCGTGCTTCTAACGTGTCTATTGCTGGTTTTTCTCCCACTTCGTAGCTCTTTTTAATACCATCAAATCGCATTTGGGCATTGCTTAAAAACGCAGTGTAAACTTGATTTTCGTTGTAACGTCTTAGCCAATTAAAATAGGTTACAGTGGCATCGTAAAGAATAGTGTTGACGAGCAATTGGCGGTCTGCTCTCGCCTGTTTTACAAATAATCGGGATTGTCTTAGCATGGCCATACGCTTGTTTGTAAGGAGGCCTCGTGCTAAAGGTACAGATACACCAGCACTATACAAACCGTCTTCTGGAACGTCGGCTTCTGGATTTAAAAATACTCCAGAATTTTGTTCGAAATTACCTTTAAATTCAATACCAAACCAAATTGGAATTTTAAAGGTAGAGTTTAACTTATCGAAATATTCCAAGCCTTTAAATTTTTTCCGATCATAATCTACTTCAAATTTGGGATCGAAAGCGCCTCGTGCTTTGAGCAGTTTGGCTTCACTTTTAGAAATCACCAAATTGGCTTGTTTTACAATGGGATGAAACGATTTTACATAACCCAAATATTCTGCCAAGGAGATGACGTTACTCGTGTCTTGTGCTTGTAAGCAACCCGCACAACATAACCATATGCTAAATAAGAATAGTCTCATTTTTTATCTTTTTTAGAAGCAGTTTTAGCGCCTTTAGGTTGGTAATAATTTGGTGGGAAACTGTTAATTTGTCTCCATAGCTCGAACCATATAGGCACATCTTCTAACAAGGCAATAGTTCGGGCACCAGAACCTACTCTAATAGCCTCTGGCCATCTATGGTCATTAGCGTCTGGAGCAAGTAGTAAGCGGTATTTGCCATTATCGCTTATAAAGTTTTCTATAGCGACTACTTTAGCGCCATAAGTTCCATAAGATACATTAGGCCAACCGCTAAACACAATGGCGGGCCAACCATCAAATTGTACACGAACAGTTTCGCCAATATGTATTAATGGTAAATCTATAGGGCGTACAAAGGTTTCTACCGCCAAGTCGTATTGCGCAGGCATAATACCGACCAATTGTTGGCCTTCTTTAAAGGTAACACCTATACCTCCTGTTAATGCTTTATTAATATAACCACTTTGTGGTGCGGTAACATAAAGAAGGCTATTTCGTTTTTTATAGTTGCTATAGGCATTCTCTAGTTTTGTAACTTGTGCCTCGGTATCGAAACCACTAGATTGAGCTGTAAACATATCGCTTTGTGCTTTAGAAATTTTATCGGCAAAGGCCGCATTTGTTCTAGAAAGCTCTATGCGCGCATTAATAACTTCATTTTTACTGGCTAGGAGTTTATTTTGCTGCGAAATTAGTTTTGCTTGAGTTTCTTGTAACTTTAATCGCTTTTCTTCAACATCTTTAACGGCTTTAAGCCCTTCATCTTGTAAGGTTTGAATACGGGTAAATTGTGTTTCTGCAATTTTTAAATTCGTTTTAGCAGCTTGTAAATCAATACTATCACTTTTAACTTTAAGTTGCGATTGGATTAATTTATTACGCGTTTGCTCTAGTTTTAATTTTTGTTCACTTCGCAATGCTGCAATTTGTCGATTTAAAGCATCTACTTTACCTGCATAAGCATTAACAGATGATGATTTGGCTTGAATTTGTGCATTAGTACGTTCTACTAATTTGTCATCGAAATAATCGCTTTTTACTTCAGAAATTCTAAGAATAGTATCTCCCGCGCGTACAAAGTCTCCTTCTCTTACAAACCACTCTTCAATGCGTCCTGGTATTTGAGATTGGATGGTTTGTGGCCTTTGGTTAGGCTTTAATGTTGTAACAATACCATTGCCAGAAATATTTTGTGTCCATGGTAAGAACAGTACAATGATTAGAATAATAGCTGCTGCTAATAAAAACTTATTAAAATAACTGAAGTATTTTTTATTAGTTATGGCTCTGCCAGACTTATAGTTTCTAATACTAATGGATTTACTTATGTTGTTATGAGATATATTAAGCATAATGTGTATTAGTTTTTAAGTGTACCTTTTTCTAGAGTGATCATTCTGCTACACTTGTTTATCCAAACGTCGCTGCTACTTACTACAATAAGCGCCCAAGGTCTGTCTTTGTGTGTTAAATAGTCTATAATATTATTGGTTTCTACAGGGTTAAAACGGTCTAAAGCATCTTCTAGTACTAAAACTTTAGGGCTTTTTAAGATCGCTCTGGCTAGAACTATTTTTTTAGATAGCGTGTAAGACATTTGTTTACCGTCGGGGTATAATATTGTATTTAACCCTTCTGGTTGTTCTTTAATAAAGTTAGTTAATCCTGCTTTTTCAAGAATTTCAAAAATTTGTTCATCTGGAATATCTTTATTTCCAAAAGTTAAGTTTTCTTTTATAGTCCCTTCAAAAGGTGTTTCATCAGATAGTGATAAGCCCAATTGAGAGCGGTAAAAATTGAGGTGTAAACTATTAATAGACATGTTATTAATATAGATTTGTCCAGAAGTAGATTCCATGACACCCGAAATGAGACGTAAGAGTGTCGATTTTCCAGCGCCACTTTCGCCACGAACTAGTATGCGACTATCTGGTACTATCTTTAAAGAGATGTCTTTTAAGATATGACGGTCTCTGCCTTGAACCCCGTAAGATACTTTGTCTAACTCTATGCTTATGCCTTTGCTAAATTGAGGTGTTTCTCCTTTTTGACTTTCTAAGTCTTTGTCAACAATTTGGCCTATTTTCTCTAACGAAGTTAAGGCATCATAAAAGGACTCTAAACCTAAAATAAGTTTCTCTACAGAGCCAATAATAAGAAGAATGATGATTTCTGCGGCAACGAATTGGCCTATATTCATTTCTTGATTGAGAACCAAAGCACCTCCAATTAGTAATAAACTCGCTGTGACCACGACTTTAAAACTAATCATTTGTATAAATTGTAACATTAGTACTTTAAAGTGACTTTCTCTAGCTTTGAGATAGTCGCTTACTAAAATATCGTTTTTTTGTAAGCCTAAACTTGTCTTCCCAGATAATTTAAAGCTAATGACAGACCTTGCTATTTCTTGTATCCAATGGGCTACTTTATATTTGTTTTTAGATTCTTTTAAACTGGTTTCTAGACCTTTTTTTGCCGTAAACTTAAAAACGACAAAAATGAGAATTAAAAGGAGCAATCCAAAAATGATAAAGAAAGGGTGGTAAAACGCTAATAAAATAAGGGCAAACATAATTTGCAACATGGCCGTAGGCACATCAATAAGTATTTTGGTAAGGCTTTTTTGTATGGTAAGCGTATCAAAAAAACGATTGGCTAACTCTGGGGGGTAGTAATTGCGCAGTTCAGACATTTTTATTTTGGGAAAACGGTAGGTGAGCTCAAAAGAAGAACGTGTAAAAATGCGTTGTTGTATGGTTTCTATAATACGCAATTGCATGAGCTGTAGAGCTCCAGAAAAAGCCACGCCAACAGTTACTAAAATAACCAGTACAATCCATGAGGTGGATACTTGTGCGCCTTGAATTAAATTAATAATGGCCTGAATACCTAAAGGAAGTGTAAGAGCCACTATTCCTGCAAAAATGGCATAATAGAAAATTTGCAGAATTTCTTTCTTGTCTAATTGTAGCAAGCCAATTAAGCGTTGCCAAGGTGTCATTTGTTCTTGTTCCATAGTTGAGTTAAGATGTCAAGGTGTTAAATACAAGGTCTTTATAAAATTCTGTTGGCGTTATATTGGAGCAACAATCTGTTATTGAAACAAAGTGTTGTTTTAAAAAGTGTTGGTGTAAGCTACCATCTATAATAGTGCTAGCCAGACTTGAGGGGTATTTATAATTAGGACTAACAGCACTAATCATGTCTTTTAAGCGATGAATAATACGCTTATATATTACAAAATAGCCATCTTTGTTTTCTTGATCAACTTCTTTAGTTAAAAATGATTTAGAATTTTCATTGATGATAATTTTATTGAGGCTAACCTCATTAATATGAGAAAAATTAGAATCTTCTTTAACGCTTCTTGTTAAAATTGTTATAGCTTTTTCAAGTTTATCTTTTGGTTGTAAATTATGGGTTTCTATAACCAGTTGGTATTCAACCCAGGCCCAATACCAAGAGGATAAATACAACAAAAGTTTGTGTTTGCTTTCGAAATAACGGTAGATGGAACTTTCATTAGATCCAATTAATTGCCCTAATTTTTTAAAAGTAAAACTATCAAAACCAACCTCATTTAATAACGTAATGCCATGTTCAACAATACGTTTACCTAGTGCCGAAGATTCAGGATCTTTTACATAGATCTTTTCTGGCACTGCAATTTTTAAATTTGAAAGTAAAGAATCCATAGGTGGTGTTTTTAGTTTCAAATTTAATAGTAATACTTTCAAATAAACATATAAAACTATTTATTTTATTAATGTTAGTTATAAAGACTATTTATGTATTGGCGGTGTTTTTTATAACTAATTGTAAACGAGTTAATTGCTCTAATGGCAACCTAAGGTATGAGTTACTAATGGGTGAACAGGAGCAGGCGAGAGGTAGGGAATTTCCAAGCCCAATCCTCTAATAATGAAGAGGCTTCCTATAAGTATAACGACTAAGGGAATACGTTTTTGAAGATATTGTCGTGTGTTTTCTTTTATGAGATGAATGGCATAAAGAGCAAATGTCATAAGTGGAATAGTTCCTAAGCCAAATACGAACATATACAGTCCCCCAGAACTCATACTTCCAGTGTTTAAGGCTGCAAATACAGCCATGTATACCAAACCACACGGCAAAAAACCATTTAAAAAACCAATGGTTAAAAAGGTATCCATTGTGTTTTGTTTTAAGGCTGTTCCTAGTGCTGTTTTAATACGACTGAGTGTTTTAAAAATAGGTTTGGAAAAGTTATAGCGGCGGATAAGGTTTTGAGGAACGACTACAAGAATGATCATAAGACTACCTATGGCGACCGATAAATACTGTTGCCAGCCAAAAATATAGAGACTTTTACCTATGGCTCCAAAAACCAAACCAATAAGTGTGTAAGCTAATAGTTTTCCAAAATGATAAATGGCAATCTGTGCTGTTTTTTTGCCTAAGTGCGACTGCGAAACAGGTAACATAAAGGCAATTGGGCCACACATTCCCAGGCAATGAACACTACCTAAAAGTCCTAATATGAGTGCAGATAAAAACATAGCTAATTAATAAAAAATGGCTTCTTTATATAAATAGGAGGTTCCTTTATAGGTCCAATCTATTTTAATGTTCCAACGACCACCTACCAAACGTTTGTCAGGTATGAGCAAATAAGGTTGAGACAATGAAATGGTCGTTTCAAAGTCCAACTGTTTGTTAGATGGTCTGTAGAGGAACATTTTCCCAGTAATTTTTTCAGGCTCTAAAGTACTTGGGAAATACACTTTTAAACCTTTAACTTTTTTGTAATATATATTTTCTGTTAAGCGTGTCGTATTATGGAGCTTATCAATATCATCTTGGTATTTTAATTCATCAGCATAATAGTTTTCGCTTACCAAATCGTGATCGTATTTGGCATTAATGTTCATGCGTACTATAAAAAAGAGAATAAAACTCATAAAGCTGATAAACGCAATAACGATACTAGTACCCCAATTTAATTTCATAATATTTGGTTTTTAGTTGTTTTTTAATAATTGTCCCATTAAAATTTGCACGTTGCATTTTAAAAAATCAACTTCTAACTTCTAACTTCTAACTTCTAACTTCTAACTTCTAACTTCTAACTT
>CAZLTR010000082.1:0-13311 GCA_964562415.1 uncultured Hyunsoonleella sp.
AATATTTATGGTATCTCAAAGCTTCACGACAATGTTCTATCGCATAATTCGGGTTAAAAACAAAACGTCAAGATGAGTTCATAATTAAACTTTTATTCTATGAAAAAAATCAATTTTTTGTTTGTGGCCTTAGCCATGTTAGTCGCCTCATGTTCATCTGATGATGATAATTCTACTCCAGAACCAGAAGTAACAGACAGCATATTAGGAACTTGGAATATGGTGGATTTTGAATATGGAGGAACTACTCGTACAGAGGTGCTAGGAGAAGCGATCACGACAGAGTTTACAGCCGAAGCATTTAATATCGATTATATGTTAACCTTTGAAGAAGATCCTAATGTGGTAATAGCAAGTGGAGGATATGATGTTAGGGTAACTACAACATTTTCAGGTCAAACATCTACAGAAGAAATAAGTAACTTAAATGCAATTAATACTGGAGATTGGGAAATCGTAGATGGTAATATTTTACGTTCTACAACAGATGGAGAAACGACAGATGTAAAGATAGAAACTTTAACTGCTACACAACTGGTACTGTTAGTTGAAGATAAACAAACCATAGAAGAGTCTGGTTTTAAAATAGATACAGATATAACAGGGCGTTTGTCATTTGAGCGTTAATACAATAATTTACATGGCACATATGGATATGTGTGCTAAAGGAAATCGTCTAAAATTAATTTTAGACGATTTTTTTTTGAAATAGGGTAGGAATTTTTTGAAGCTAGCTGTTTTATGGGTAATAACATATTAAAAACTTAAAACCAAATGAAATTACTAGTACAATTAGCTTTGGTATTGGCTTTACTTAATACCTTTAACGCATTAGCGCAACAAGATAAAACAGTATACATTTTTGGACATAGCCTTATTGTACATGCGACACCATCAGATGAAACTACTGTACCACATTGGATGCATGCATTAGCCCAAGAAGCAGGACATGATATTGCGGTTTCAGGACAATATGGTTTTTTGCCACAGCACGCAGAGTTGCCCCCTTTTTCGCAATGGGGGTTTAGTGAAGTCCCTTCGGCTTGGGAGTCTGATACACAGCCGTTTTCAGAGGCCAACTTTAATACCGTAATGTTAACGGCTGGAAACTTTGTGCAATATCAACCTTCTAATGTTAATTATTACGGGAATCCTACAACCTCTCCCTTATCTGCTACTTTAGACATTGTAGACTGGGTAGATGCACAAGCCCCTAATGCTGTTACGTACATCTATGAGAATTGGCCAGACATGGCTGGATTTATAGAAGACGAGAGTTTTCCACCTTCTCCAGAAGAATTTGAAAATTACAATGATTTCACACTTGGCGATTTTCATGAGTGGTGGATAGATTATCAAGATTTTGTTCAGGCTGAACGTTCAAGTGAACAGGTTAGAATAATCCCTGTAGGACCAATATTAAGCAAATTATTTACAAACACCCCTTTACAGCAAATTCCTATTTTAGATTTATACGAAGATAATGCGCCACATGGTGAGCCCACATTATATTTTTTAGCAGGTTTGGTCACTTATATGGCAATTTATGGCGAAAAGGCACCAGTTACTTTTACAATTCCTAACACCGTAAATGCATTAGTTCAAGACAACTTTCAAAGTACTATAGATTACATTTGGAATGAATTATTAGCATTTAATTATAATAATGGCAGTAGTAGAGTGTTTGAAAATCAAGTATTGCATACTAATTTTGATAGCCATAAAGAGGTGTCAATACGCCCTAATCCTGCAAAGGATGAAATTCATATTTTAACCAATAATGTCCCTTATACCTTTAAGCTTTACAATACTAACGGTCAAAGTATAGCGATTAATAGTACTGTTACTAATAGCATTAACATTTCGCACTTGCCCAATGGGATGTATGTTTTAAAACTAAATATAGGAAAGCGTCAGGTTATTAAAAAGATTTTAAAATACTAGAAATAGGTCCATTTTTAATGCTTGAGTACCCTAAGTTTTTTTTGATGTAATTCTACTAAATATTACTGTTTTTGTATGTGCTAAACTATAGTAAGGTTGTAAACTAATTTTAACAAAAAAAGGACTTTTTTAAAGGATGACTTTTTTATGCAACAAAAATGTAGAATTTGAATCATTTGTATTAGACTTATGTTCTTATCAAGAAATAGATTAGCAAATAGTTAATAAGGTTTTAAAATACCAAATAAGACAATTAACATAATAATTAATCTAATACAATTAAACATGAAAAAAATTACATCTTTATTCTTAGTACTGTTAGTCGGTTGTTTTTCTTTTGCACAAGACAATTTATTTGCTAATCCAAATTTTGATACAGATATTAGTGGGTGGACAGCCCAAACAGGATTTGGTGGTGCAGTTAATACATTTGCATTCTCTTCAACAAATCAAGGTGATTCTGGAGCGCCAGGGAGTGGTTCTATCGAAATGACAGTGACTACAACTTCAAATCCAGTAAATGACGGTGCAAGTTCTATAAGACAAGAGTTAAATTTGTCGCCTCTTTTAGAACCTACAGGACCAACAACATTTACAGGAGCTATTTGGGTAAGTTCTACAACACCAACGCCAGGAGGCAATGGTACTGATGATACAGTAAAAATTCAAGTTTTTAGTGAAAATGGCGGTTTTCAAGGCGCTGCCTTTCCACAGCAAGATATTCCTGCAGATGGCGAATTTCATCGTGTTGATTTTACTTTCGATATAGACCTCGAGAATTTAGATGCGAATTTCGATGCAACAGATGTAAGAGTATTGTTTAGTTTAGCAGATTCTCAAGGGACTTACAGATTTGATAATGCTGTTTTGATAAAAGGAGAAACCCTATCTTTTAATGATTTTTCTAAAGTAGAAGCGTCTATTTTCCCTAATCCAGCACAGTCATTTATCAATATTAAAGGTAATATTTTAGAAGATACAGCTTCTATATACAATGTTACAGGCCAGCTTATAAGTAAAAAAGCAATTACAGGAAGCACTAATGCTGTAGATATTTCTCGTTTAGTACCAGGCATATACTTTCTATCTTTAAAAAGTGGTGCATCTTATAAGTTTGTAAAACAATAAGCATTAAACATTTATCAAATAGATAAAAAGGGTTGGTATATGTGCCAACCCTTTTGTGTTTACTAATACATGCTAATCGTTTTATTTCGAATGAGTTCTGGGGAGCGAAAACACAATGCAACCTCATACATAAGAGTTGTTTTTGAAATGTGATGTATGCATTTTACAAGTTGAAATTCACTTTAAGTAAAATAGCATTCACGTGCAGCTTAAATATAAAAGCATATGTTTTGATTTTTTGTGGTTAGGGACACCTATATTTGCAGACAGAAGCGAATTTATACCATGCAGTTTTCAAAACAAATTACAGCACTTAATAACAAGCCAAAGCGTTTAGCTGTTAAATTAAATGCTAAAGGGGAGCTATTTGTAAACCAAGGACATCCTTGGGTGTTTTCTAACAATATTGTTAAAATTAATACCGAAGCAACCTCTGGAGATTTAGCTATAATATTTAGTAAGCAAAAAAACAGAGTGATAGGTATAGGCTTGTACGATGCGCATTCTCCTATTCGCATAAAGATGCTGCATAGTGGTATTGAAAAAGTAGACATAAATTCACTGTTCTTTATTAGAAAAATAAAGGAAGCTTATGCAAAGCGCGCTCCATTATTAAAAACAAATACCAACAGTTACCGATTATTATTTGGCGAGAATGATGGGTTTCCTGGACTAATAGCAGATGTTTATGATTCGGTAGTAGTAGTTAAGTTGTATTCTGAAGTGTGGTTGCCGTATTTAGAAAGCCTACTGCAAGGCTTGTTAGAGGTGAGTAATGCTTCTACTGTGGTAATTCGGCTTAGTAGAAGCTTACAACAATCAAACAACCATAAGCTTATTGATGGCGCTGTAGTATACGGTACTTTAAAGCATCCTGTAGTGGGGTTTATTGAGCATGGTGTTAATTTTTCGGCCAATGTTATCAAAGGGCATAAAACAGGGTATTTTTTAGACCATCGCGCCAATAGAAAACGAGTGGGTGAGTATAGCAAGGGAAAGACGGTGTTAGATGTCTTTTCTTATGCGGGAGGCTTTTCTGTACACGCTCTGTGCAATGGTGCTAAGGAGGTAACGAGTCTAGATATTAGTAAACAGGCATTAGAGATCGCCGTGGCTAATGGTAAACGTAATACCTACCAAGGGCAGCATAAAACAATTGCTGGTGATGCGTTTGAGGTGTTAAAAACGCTTGTAAAGCAAGGTACAACGTTTGATGTAGTTGTTATAGACCCCCCTAGTTTTGCCAAACAGGCCTCAGAAATAGGATTGGCTAAGAAAAAATATGCGCAATTAGCGGCTTTAGGTGTCCAACTTACCTCGAAGAAAGGGCTTTTGGTGCTCGCGTCTTGTTCGTCTAGAATTCTGTCTCAAACTTTTTTTGATATTAATACGGCAGTCTTGAATATGCAAAACCGTAAGTATAAAGATATTTTACAAACAGGGCATGATATAGATCATCCTATTGCATTTCCTGAAGGTGCTTACCTTAAGTGTGGCTATTACCGCTTTTTAAACTAGAGCAGCGCTGTATTTTATTATGCATGCATAATATTTAGTATATTTGTTATAATAGATGTATTTGTATTGCGAATATTAACCTGTATAATTTAGACTTGTATGGCCACGAAATTAACAACACTTTTAAATTTGTCTTACCCTATTATTCAAGCGCCGATGTTTCTAGTTTCAAATGTCGCTATGGTAACGGAAGCGATGCAATGTGGTATAGCAGGCTGTATTCCTGCCTTAAATTACAGAACTCTTGAAGAGTTACGAGAGGCTTTAAAAACGCTAAAAGCTCTTAAACCAGCTAAAGGTGCATTTGGTTTTAATTTGATTGTAAATAAATCTAATGTAAAATATAAGGATCAGCTAAAAGTAATTTGCGAAGAGGGGTGTGATTTTATTATTACCTCTTTAGGAAATCCAAAGGAAACAATTATAGAAGCACATAAAGTGGGCATCAAAGTATTTTGTGATGTGACCGATTTAGGTTTTGCTCAAAAAGTAGAAGCTTTGGGTGCCGATGCGATTATAGCAGTTAATAATGAAGCAGGAGGCCATCGGGGTAGCATCAGTCCAGAGCAGTTGATTAAAGAATTGAGTAAACAATGTAAGATTCCTGTAATTTCAGCAGGCGGGGTAGGCTGTAAAGCCGATATCGATAAGATGCTTAGTTATGGCGCAGAAGGGGTTTCTGTTGGGAGTCCATTTATAGCTTCTGTAGAAGCTAATGTTACAGACGAGTATAAACAGGCTTGTGTGGATTATGGTGCTAAAGATATTGTCATGACCGAACGTATATCGGGGACACCCTGTACTGTTATTAATACACCTTATGTAAAAAAAATAGGGACTAAAGCAACATGGATAGAAGGCCTTTTAAATAAAAACAGAAGCCTAAAAAAATGGGTTAAAATGATTCGTTTTGCCATTGGTATGAATGCGACTAAAAATGCTGCTACAAAAGCAACTTACAAAACAGTTTGGGTGGCAGGGCCTAGCATAGAACATACAAAAGCCATACTTCCTGTAAAGACTATAGTAAAAAATTTAACAGTATGATGTTAATGTTGAGTTACACTGTTGTTGTATAAGGTTGTGTCGTTTGAATTACATAAGCACAAAACATCATGACTTAGTAAGATGTTTTGTACTTTTTTATAGTTACAAGGCTAATTCTTTTTTTAGATTACATCGTATAAAAAAATTGTTCATTGATTATTTTTCCATCTTTAACTTCAAATACGCAAAGCTCTTCCATTTGCTGGCGCCCTCGTTCTTTAAAGGTCACATCAAAACTCATTGAATTTGAAATTCATTTAAATTAGATTTATGTACTAAGGAAAAGAGTCTATTTTGTGTGAGTGTTATAGATTTTTTAGGAGCTTAGATTCTGAATTTGTGAGTTATACGAAAATTTCATAGTTTTGTGCGAAATACCTAAAGCCCCCAAAAAAAAATAGGTAAAACTAATATTTTGTTGCCACCCTTTTAGTAAGGTAAGATATGTTGCCTTATTATAGATGAAGATGAAGTGTGTTGGAAAGACATTACCAATACCAAAACTGTTGTAAGCTAAAATAATTGTATCTTGTTTTTCTTACGATTTATTATAAATATACTTAACCTATTACGTCTTGTAAGCAATATAATGCTATATGGTAAAAAAAATACTTTTTGTATGTGTTCTATGTTTTTGTTCTTTTAAAACAATTGCAAATACTTACAGTAAAGATAGTATACTATCGAAGGTTTCAACCCCTCCTAAGCTTAACTCAAAAACAAAGTCATTTAAAGAATTAGAAGCTCTACTTACATCAGATAAGTTTAATTATACGCCTAAGACAAGTGAGTTTGATGCAGCATATATCTCTCGTCATTTTTCTGTAGATAGTGTTACTAATGGAGAATTGTCTGCGGCTAAAGAGGTAATGGGAGCGCTAGATGCATCTCAAAATTACATCGATATATTATCTCCAAATGATCTTGTAACATTGCCAGTTGGAATTAAAAAAGAGGTTGGTAACAATACTTATACTTTGGGGATTACTAAAGCTCGAATTACACCAGAATATACGGAAGTTACTGCTTTTCTTAGGGTAATTATCCCCCAATTAGATGCTCAAGGCAATCAAAAGCAATTATTTTTTGGAGCAAATAATATAAAATTATCGCACAAAGGCGGGATTTATGGAGAGGCTAATCTTGTTTTACTAGGCGATGTGCCTATTCCTATAAAAGGGGGGAATGCCATGATCGTTTTAAGAGGTGGATTTGATATGAAAACAGGAGATACGAAGGATTTGACCTATGTTACTGTAGATTGTGGAGGATTTAAAACGATAAGTGTCAATTCAGATATATATTTTCCACGAAGTATGTTAGAGCCTGTAGATAAGGCATATAATGTAATTCCTGAAGGAAAAAAGGACAATCAAGGTCGACTGGTAGATAAAGTGTCAGCATCTTTTCAAATTGTCGTAAGTGATTGGAATGATATTTTGGTAGACATAAGTTTACCGCCTTTTCAATTAACAAAATTCAACAGTACCGACGGTAGTGGAAAAGCAGGACTTATTTTTGAGTTAAACACAGCAGTATTTGATTTTAGTGATATTAGAAATTCACCCAATGTGGTATTCCCAAAAGATTATCAGCAATATTTAATCTCTGGAAATGAGCAGTTATGGAGGGGAGTTTATGTTAATTCATTAAAAGTAACATTACCAAAACAGTTTAAAAAACGTAAAAATAGCGAACGTGTAACTTTCGAAGCTTCAAATTTATTAATAGATGGTATGGGAGTTTCTGGGACGTTCTCAGTTGATAATATACTTCCTTTAAATGAAGGAGATGCTTCTAAGTGGCAATTTTCTGTTAATCATATAGAAGCAGGTTTTGTTGCTAATACTTTAACTCATGCCGAGTTTAATGGTCGGGTTGTATTGCCTTTAACTAGTGAAATCACTGAAGCAGACTTACAAAATAAAGATACTACCGTCGTCAATAAAAAAGCATTAAAATATAACGCATTAATAGACCCTGTTAATGAAGACTATACCTTGACCGTTAATACGCAATCTGATTTGTCGTTTAATGTATTTAAGGCTAAAGCTACTTTAACATCTAATTCTTATATAGAACTAAAAGTATCTGAAGGTAATTTTAGACCAAAGGCCGTACTTCATGGTAACTTGGCAATAAAGGGAAGTAATAGTACTGCCGACCCAGAAAAAGCTACAGTCGATTTTAAAGGCGTTACATTTGAAAAGCTACAATTGCAAACACAAACGCCTTATGTTGAAGTTGAGCGTATGGGGTATAATGGAAAGGTGCAGTTTGCTAATTTCCCAGTTACCCTATCTAAAATAGAGATTATTGCTAATGATAAAGAAGCTTCTTTACGTGCTAAAGTTGATGTTAACCTCATGGAAAGTGGATTTTCTGGAGGAACAAGTATTTCTATTGTTGGAAATATTGAAGACCATAAAGGTTTGCAACGTTGGAAATACAGTCATATAGATGTTAACCAAATAGAAGTTAAAGCAGATCTTGGTTCCATTCAAATAGAAGGGATGGTGGATATTAAAGATGATGATCCTGTATATGGAGATGGTTTCTACGGGGAGTTGGGCGCTACATTTAATGGGATTAAAGTAAATGCTTCTGCTTGGTTTGGTAAAAAAGATTACCGTTATTGGTATGTCGATGCCTATGCAGATTTGTCGAATACTCCTGTAAAAGTATACATAGGTCCTGCCATTGTAAATGGTTTTGGTGGTGGTGCTTACTACCATATGTCTAAGGCCGCAGGACAATATTCATCTAAAATACCTTCGGGGCAATCTTATGTGCCCAATGAAAAGTCTGGATTAGGATTTAGGGCTTTATTAGGTTTTGCTCTAGCCAATGAAAAAGCATTTAATGGTAAAGTAGGCTTTGAAATGGCCTTTAATAAATCAGGAGGATTAAACCGTGTGCTATTTTTTGGTGAAGGGCATATTGTTAAAGCTTTAGATTTTAAATTTGGTGATAAGTTTAAGGAAAAGCTCACCAAAATGGAGGACAAAATTAATGGTTTTGGCGAAAATAACGCTACAATGCAACAGCTTAAGGAATCCAACTTGGTTGATTATAGTAAAGTTGCTTTCCCGCAAGACGGTTTATCGTTTGATGTTGGAATCGATGCGCATTTTTCTATGGAAATGGATTTTCAAAATAAAGTTTTCCATAGTGAGATGGAAGTTTTTGTAAATACACCAGGAGGCTTTTTTAAAGGTGTGGGACCAAAAGGAAGAGCGGGTTGGGCTGTATTTCATGCAGCAAGAGATAAATGGTACTTGCATGTTGGAACGCCTCATGATCGTATAGGGCTTAAGTTGGGCTTAGGTAATTTTAATGTGAGTGCAACATCGTATTTAATGATAGGAGATGATATTCCTGGTAGCCCACCACCACCAGCAGCTGTAGCAGAATTTCTTGGTGAGAAATTAGAAACTCTAGATTCTATGCGTGATTTGAATGCTTTAGGAGGTGGACGCGGATTTGCTTTCGGTACCAATCTTAGTGTTGATACTGGAGATATGACATTTTTGATTTTCTATGCGCGTTTTCGAGCAGGGCTTGGTTTTGATATTATGATAAAAGATTATGGCGATACCGCCTGCCATGGCAGTGGCCAAATCGGTATAGATGGCTGGTATGCCAATGGACAGGCTTATGCATATTTAGGTGGCGAGTTAGGGGTGAATATAAAATTACTCTTCATACGTAAAAAAATACCTATAATTAGAGCAGGTGCAGCTGTGTTATTACAAGCAAAACTACCAAACCCTGCTTGGTTTAGAGGCTACCTTGGAGGATATTTCGATTTATTAGGTGGTCTGGTAAAAGGAAGTTTTAGATTTAAAATAGAATTAGGTGAAGAATGTGACATTATAGGAGGTTCTCCTTTGGGTGGTATTAAGGTTATATCCGATATTACACCTAGTGAAAACGCCAAAAATATAGATGTTTTTGCGGTACCACAGGCTGTTTTTAATATGAGAGTGAATAAACCTTTTGAGCTTGAAGACGATGCGGGAGTAAAAACATACCGTATTTTGTTAGATGAATATACGGTAACAAGCAATGGCACTCCAATTTTAGGCGCTGTAGAGTGGAATCAAAATAATGATGTTGCTAATTTTGTGTCTCATGATATTTTGCCACCCCATACGCCAATAAAAATTGTTGTGGCTGTAAGCTTCCAAGAAAAGCAAGGCCAATCATGGATCACATTAACCGATAATGGAGACGTAGCTCAAGAAATAATAGAACGTAATTTTACGACAGGAGAAGCACCAGATTATATCCCTTTAAATAACATCGTTTATTGTTACCCTGTTATTGATCAAAACTATTTTTATGAAAATGAATCATCAAAAGGCTATGTGAAATTAAAAAGAGGGCAAGCCTATTTATTTGCTTCAGATAGAGGAATGACGCATAAAGTCTATTTTGAGGATGATTCTAGTACTAATACCAATCCTATAAATTTAGCTTATAATCAAGGTGAAAAACTGGTTAATTTTAATTTTCCAAGTTTAGAAAAACAAAAAAGTTATAAGATACGAATGGTGAGCATTGCTGCGAATGGAAATAATACAGCAGGAAATTTAAATCAGAATTACAGAACTCATGCCACTCAACAAGAAGGAAATTCTATAGAAATTCGTAATGGTAAAGCTCAGAATATCACTAAAGAAAATGCTGAAATAGAACTTTTGGTTTACGATTTTAAAACGAGTGAGTATAACACCTTTGCAGAAAAAATAGAGTCCAAAAAGGTTAAACAGCACTATCTGGAACCTATAAGTACATTTGTTGATGCCCTTCAAACAGATATGGAAGCTTCTGAAAAGTTTGATTTAGTAGAATTGCAGGGATGTAACTATACCGCTTATAAACCTCTGGTCGAAGTTGAAGCCGTTTTAGATGATTCGTATTATGTAGATAACATATACCCGCTTATATATGAAGGTTACCCACTACAGCCTCAGTTTACAGTTAAGAGAGATGTGAATTTGCTGGGAATACCTCCTAAAAAAGCAATTCATATTTTAACATGGTATAAGACACAACTAGAGACAAACAGTTCTTATTCATCTTTATATGAACGAATTCCTTATAGGTATTATTTACCCTATTACTATAGAAAAGATTTCTTAAACATTCAGTATAAAATAGCTGATGCTTATTTGACCAATACCTCACAATATCAACAAGAAATACAGCGGTATGATCATATTATAAGTGGTGCTTTCCCTGTTATAAAAAAAGGAGATTATAAAATGAAAATGCAGTACATGTTACCAGGAGAAATAAAGGGAACTTCTACTATTTTTAAATTTAATAATCCGTTTTGATAAGGTTAATACAAATGAAAAATTATAAGAGTCTACATAAATATAGCCATTTTCTCTACAACAAAGTAGAGAGACACTCGTTATGTGTTAGCATTTGTTTTATTCTATTAACTGTTTTGGGACACGCTCAACAAGATACTTTAGCGCTTCCTAAATCTCAAATAGTGGTTACAGCACGCGTGAAGCAAGAAGGGAAAATCATGCTAAGGTGGGCAGTTACAACTTCCAGAGCATGGCGAAAACTCAATGTTTATGGGTATAGCGTGACACGCTATACGCTAACCAGAAATAATGAGATGCTTTCGCAGCCAGTAGAGAAACATATAGGTGTTTTTAAGCCTAAACTTTTAGAGGAATGGATCCCTGTTATTGAAAAGAATAATAATGCAGCTGTTATTGCACAGTCCATTTATGGTGATAGTTTTAATGTAGAAGGGCAGGATCAATTATCTGCTATTGTGAATTTGGCTGAAGAACAGGAGCAACGTTTTACATGGGGCTTGTATGCTGCCGATCAAGACTATGAAGCGGCTTTAATGGCAGGATTGGCTTTTATAGACACTTCTGTTGATGAAAATGAAAAATATGTGTACAAAGTTATCTCTCTAGTCCCTGAAAATATATTGCCCATTGAAGAAGGTGGTGTTTTAGTAGGGCTTAAAGATTATGAAGCACTGCCGAAACCATTAGATTTTACAGGTGCTTTCTTAGATGGTAAAGCGATGTTAAGTTGGAATTATAAAATACATGATCAAACTTATAACAGCTATTTTGTCGAACGTTCTACCGATGGTCAAAATTTTTCACGCTTAAATGATTTGCCTTTAACACGTTTAAATAACAGTGATAAAATCAATTCAGAACGTATGTTTTATATCGATTCTATAACTAATGGGAGAACGTATTATTACCGTATTTTGGGCAAAACCATTTTTGGAGAACTCAGTCCAGTATCAGATAAAGTTTCAGGCAAAGGAGAAACCGTATTGGCATATGTGCCTAAAATTACAACAAAACACTATTTAGATGATAAGCGTATTATCTTGGAGTGGGATTTTCTTAAAGCGGGCAATGAATTAATCACAGGTTTTGAATTAAGTAGAAGTGATAAGGTTAAAGGCAACTACAAAGTTGTTATGAAAAATATACCTCCAGAAGCAAGAAAAATACAATACGATAATTTACAACCTACCAATTATTTAACCATTACAGCTATTGGCAAAAATGGAAGCAAACGCACATCTTTTCCTGCTTTAGTTCAGCCTGTAGATTCCATACCTCCTGCACAGCCTAAAGGGTTTAAAGGGGTCGTTGATAGCTTAGGAGTTGTTACCTTAAAATGGGATGCTAATACAGAAAAAGACATGTTGGGGTATCGCGTTTTTAGAGGAAATAATAAAGATGAAGAATATACTCAAATTACAATAGCACCGCATGAGGCTACTGTTTTTTATGATAGTATTTCAGTTAAAAATCTAAATGCTAAGGTGTTTTATACACTTATTGCTGTAGACCAAAGGTTTAATATGTCGCCATCTTCAGAAATTTTAGAGCTTAAAAAACCAGATGTTATAAAGCCTACACAACCTGTATTTAAAGCATATGAAATTAAAGAGGGTAAAGTATATTTAAAATGGGCGATGAGCTCTAGCGACGACGTGATAAAGCACGAAATTTACAGAAGAAGTGTTCATGAAACCGATTGGAGTTTGATGCACACGGCTTTTTCTAGGGCCTTTGAAGAAAAAATACCCAAAACATTTAAAACCTCTAAAAGTATCGTAGATGGGATGGTTGAAGATTGGGTAGACGTTAATGTGGAAGAAGATAATAGATACAGTTACACAATTATAGCTGTAGATGACAGTGCTTTAGAGTCGGACCCTATTTCACCTTTAACTTTAACCATACCCAAAACAAGTATGCCGCCATCTGTGGCTAGATTTGATAGTGTTGTAGATAAACAAAACGGCGTTATAGAGTTATACTGGAAGCCTTATAAAGAAGAAAATGTTTCCAACATATCCATATACAAAGGGCTTAAGGGCAAATCAATATCTCTACTTTGTAATTTGTTACCAAATGTAAAGCAAGTTAGAGATTATAAGGTTAAACCCAATAATGAGTATACATACTTGATTAGAGCCGTATTTAAAGATGGAAGAGTGAGTAAAACAGAAACACTACATGTAAAATTTTAGGAAATGCAAAGAACTATACTTATAATTATATGGATGTTACCGCTATATATGTATTCTCAAACTATAGAGTATTATGTCTCTGTTGATGAGAATTTTGTGAATGTATTTAACTCAGGGCAAGAACCCAC
>CAZLTR010000083.1:0-6821 GCA_964562415.1 uncultured Hyunsoonleella sp.
ACCGATTACTTACATAAACCTATAACAAGAGACCGTTTTAATACTTCTGTAGAAAAAGCACTCGAGCAACATAAATTAACGCTCGATTTTCATGAAGAAGAAGGAGAACATATCTTTGTAAAGAGTAATCTTAAAAAACGTAAAGTATTTATTAAAGACATTAAGTGGATTGAAGCACTTGGGGACTATGTTAAACTAGTTACAGAAGAAACTAGTTTAGTAGTGTTATCCACTATGAAAGCTTTTGAGGCTGAATTGCCAGAAAACAAATTTTTACGGATTCACAAATCCTATATTGTTAATCTAGACAAGATAGATCGTTTTAATAGTAAAAATGTAGAAGTAGGTGCTTACGAAATTCCGTTAAGCCGAAATAAGAAAACGCAACTTGTTGATGCCTTAAATAATATTTAAAATAGCATACCATCATACAAATAAATATACCTTAACATTATGACCAAGGTGTAATTAATCATAAAAAAACAATCGCTATTATTTCAACAACTATGAACGTTGGTTTTGAATAAGTAGAATCTAATAATTATCTACATTTAAAATCATTCTAACCGACCGGAACTCTTTAATGCTTAAAAAGCTGTTATTAATTTTAATAATGGCTTTTTTTGTTTTTGATAAAGACTGGTCTTTTGGTATTTTTATTAAAATATTTTTGTAGAACTGATTTCTTATACGCGATACTGATGGTGACTCTGGCCCTAAAACATTTGTTTTAAATACCTGTCGTAAGGATGTGGCCATCCAGTTAGAGGCTTGCTCTACCCTATTGTAGTCCTTATGTTTTAAGGTCATTTTAATCTGTTTATAAACAGGAGGATACTTATAGTTAAAACGGTCGTCCATTTGCTCTTTAAACATGGACAAATAATCATTAGATGAAACCTGCTGAAGTATATTGTGATAAGGATTATAAGTTTGCACCAATACTTTACCCCGTTTATCGGTACGCCCTGCCCTACCAGACACTTGCAGGATTAATTGAAAACTACGTTCGTGCGCTCTAAAATCTGGAAAATTAAGCATGTTATCCGCATTCATGACTCCTACTAATTTCACATTCCTAAAGTCTAAACCCTTAGTCAACATTTGTGTGCCTACTAAGATATCTACTTCTTGCTGCTCAAAAGCGGTAATAATTTTTTCGTATCCGTACTTTCCCCTGGTGGTATCTAAATCCATACGCGCTACTTTACGCTCTGGAAACAGCATTTTGACCTCCTCTTCTATTTGCTCTGTACCAAAACCTTTACTATTCAAATCTGGACTACCACAAGCCTCACATTGTTTAAGCATAACTGTATGATAACCACAGTAATGGCAACGCAACTGTTTGCGGTATTGATGATAGGTTAAACTTACATCGCAATTAGGACATTGTGTCGCATGGCCACAGGTGTTACACTCTATAACAGGAGAAAAACCACGACGGTTTTGAAATAAAATAATTTGATGCCCTTCTTCTAAGGTTTCAGTCATCTCCTCAATTAAGCGATCACTAAAATGACCTTTCATGCGTTTGCGCTTATACTTGTCTTTAATATCTACCAACTCTATATCGGGCAACAACACATCATTAAAACGGTGTTTCAATTCTACAAAACCGTAGCGCTGTTGCTGCGCGTTAAAATAAGACTCTAAACTAGGGGTGGCCGAGCCTAATAGCGTTTTTGCACCATGCATATGCGCCAAAACAATGGCTGCATCTCTAGCATGGTATCGTGGCGCAGGATCGAATTGTTTAAAAGACTGCTCATGCTCCTCGTCTACAATAAGTAATCCTAAGGTTTTAAATGGTAAAAAAACAGACGATCGTGCCCCTAATATAATTTGCGCTTTAGGTGCATTTTGCAACACATTATACCATACCTCAACACGCTCGTGAGAGGAATATTTAGAGTGAAAAATAGCCACCTTTTCTCCGAAGTAATTTTGCAAGCGACTTACCAATTGCGTTGTTAAAGCAATTTCTGGCAACAAATACAAGACCTGTTCGCCTTTGGCTAAAACCGCCTCTATAAGTTTTACATAAATCTCTGTTTTTCCCGAAGAGGTTACCCCATGCAACAACACAGTGTGATGAGATTCGAATGCCGTTTGTATTTCTGTTAAAGCCTGGGTTTGATGTGTGTTTAACGCTTTAGACGCTTCATTAGCGCCACCACTATACGTTACACGATCGGTTTGAATAAAATAGGATTCTAAGACGGCTTTATCAATCAAAGCCTTTACAATAGCCGAAGACGCTCCACTTTTAGCAATTAACTCTGATACCTTAATGGGCTTTTGCGTTTTTGCAGCTAATACAAACAACGTCATCACCACTTCCCGTTGTTTAGGTGCTCTACTCAAATCGTCTAGTAAGCGTTGCAAATTCGCTTCAGAAGAAAAATTGGCATGCAATCTCACATAACGCACCAATTTAGGTTTGTATTTCTCGAACACCTCTTCTTGAACGGCTATAGCGTCTTTCTCTATAAGCCGCTTAATAACAGGTAAGACACGCTTTTTATCTAAAATGCTCATCACGTCCTGTACCTTCAAAGAGGACTGGTTGTGTAACGCATCATAGACTAGAAATTCATCATCTTTTAAGTGCGTCTCATCAATTTGTACTGCTGTTTTAGTTAATAGGGTTTCACTTTCTAAAATAAAACCATTGGGTAATGCAGCACGCATGATGTCTCCCATGGTACACATATAATAACTAGAAAGCCATTCCCAAAATTTTAATTGTATTTCGGTTACCAAAGGGGCATCATCTAAAATTTGATGAATCTCTTTTGCCTCATAAGCCGTGGGCGCTTCGTTATGAATACGATAGACTAAGCCTGTATACATTTTGGTTTTTCCAAAGGGTACAGACACCCGCATTCCTATCTTTAAATAATCGGCTTCGGCTGCTGTAATACTATAAGTAAACAACTTTTGTAGAGGTACGGGCAATATGACATCTATAAAATACCTCATCTTCTATTTTTGCTTTCTCAGTTTGTTTAAAGCTGCATTCAACTCGTAACCCAATAGTAAAATATTAGCATTAAGCCACAAGTAAAGTAACAGTATTAAAAGTGCGCCAATAGAACCATATAATTTATTGTACTGACTAAAATTTTCTATATACACCCCAAATAAGAAAGACGTTAAAATGATTAAAAATGTTGTAAATAAAGCCCCTACAGACAAAAATTTTGAATCTCGTCCTTCATGTGTTCCAAAATAATATAAGGTTGCCGTAGCCAGGTATACCATAATAACAAAAAAGATATATTTGGCAAAATTATACCATAGCACCTCATCGGCATCAACATCATATTCCCTTTGGCGTAATGCCTCTAATATTTCTTGTATTACATATATTTCAAAATACCCTAGCACAGCAATAGTAATAATTAACAGCAAGGCTAAGATTAAGGCAATACCTAAAGCAAAGATGTACTGTTTAAACACATTACGCGTAAGCTGCTCGTGGTAGGAACTTTCAAAACCAGAAAACACGGCATTAACACCATTAGCCATTAAGGCTATGGAGAGCACAAAAACCGAAGACAGCAACCCTCCTCGTTTACTTTGCTCTATATTACCAAAGATATTTTCAAAGAAAAAATCGGAGGTTGTTGGGGGTAAAAAAGACTCTAAAAACTCTAAAAACTCAACTTTAAATCCTTCTATTGGAATGTATGGAATAATAATTAGCACAAATAAAAGAAAGGGAAACAGTGCGGTAAAGAAACTAAATGCAATAGCACTGGCACGGGCGGTTAAAGCGCCTTTTGCAATACCAATAACATAGAGTTCTAGCAAATCGTAAAAAGATAAACCTTCTAATCCTGGTAATTTAAAACGTTTTAAAAACTGTACAAGCTGACGTATTACTGGAATTTTATCTAGTTTGTCTTCTATAAGTTTTGTCATAAATTCCTTAGACTTTTAAACCACAATTGCTCGAAATTTGCTTAAACAACACTCTTAGTCTCCTAGCGCTGTACTATAAGCTTGCAAGTTAAACAATAGTCTTATGACAGACAAAGAAGAACTTGTTGTATTCTAAAAATTTAAACCAGATCATGCATTGGAACATCCTCATGAGGCTTTCAAATGAATGTGGGTTTAAACATAGTAAAACTCACAAGACCTAAACCTGTGCGGCTCAACATAAAATTTTAAAAGGAAAACGAGAGTAAAGGACTAATTTACGGCTTTAAGACTTAAATCCATATTATGCACAGAATGTGTTAAAGCACCACAAGAAATATAGTCTACACCACACTCTGCATAATGTCTAACAGTAGCCTCATTGATATTTCCAGAAGATTCGGTAAGACATTTATTGCCAATCATTTCCACAGCTTTTTTGGTATCTTCATAATCGAAGTTATCAATTAAAATACGAAATATACCTTCACTCTTTAAAATCTCTTCGACTTCGTTTAAATCTCTGGCCTCTACCATAATTTGTAAATCTCTACCTGTATTACTAAGGTAATCTTTGGTCATCTCAATGGCCTTGGTAATACCACCTGCAAAATCAATATGATTGTCTTTAAGCATGATCATATCGTACAAGGCAAATCTATGGTTTTCACCACCACCAATTTTCACGGCCCATTTTTCTAGAACTCTAATCCCTGGTGTTGTTTTGCGTGTGTCAAGAATTTTAGTTTTAGTCCCTTTAAGCAACTCTACAAAATTTCTTGTTTTAGTTGCTATAGCACTCATGCGCTGCATGGCATTTAAAACCGTACGCTCTGCTTTTAAGATAGATTGCGACGATCCTTCAACATATAAAACCACATCACCATAAGATACAGGAGTACCGTCTTCTATCTTAATATCAACACGTAAACTTTTATCGATATAATTAAAAACACGCTTTGCAAACGCTACACCAGCAATTACACCTTTGTCTTTAACTAGCAGCTTTGCTCTACCTCTGGCATTTTCGGGAATACAGGCCAATGAGCTGTGATCGCCATCGCCTACATCCTCCCTAATGGCATTTTCAATAATGTAAGTTACTTCTTTTTCGAAATATTCTTTAGTTATCATGTCAGAGAAATTTTGAGCAAAAATAACAAATGGAATATTAATTTACGAATTTTTTAGTTTTAATGCCTAAAAATATAAATATCGTAAAAAACGAAATTGTAATTTTGCAGCATGACACTAACACTTTTAGCCGTAGGCAAAACTGATAATAAGGAACTTAACACCTTAATAGACACTTATAAAAAGAGGCTTGGCCACTATATTAAATTTGAACTAGAGATCATTCCTGATTTAAAAAACACTAAAAATTTAAGTATTCAAGAGCAAAAACAAAAAGAGGGTACACTTATTTTAAAAAAACGCACTCCAGCTGATGCCTTAATTTTATTAGATGAAAACGGAAAAACATTCGACTCTGTAGGCTTTTCGGGCTACTTACAAAAGCATATGAATTCGGGGGTAAAACGTTTGGTTTTTGTCATTGGAGGGCCCTATGGATTTTCGGACGAGGTATATAAAAACGCAAATGGGAAAATAGCATTATCTAAAATGACATTTCCCATCAAATGGTGCGCTTATTTTTTGTGGAACAATTGTATCGAGGATTCACTATTTTAAAAAACGAACCCTACCACCATCGTTAACACTAATACACTTTAAAAACTTCTTTTCGTTTTTTAAGTTGGCGTTCTAAATCACTTATAGTTTCACGAACGGAAACCTCAAAATTATGCTCGCTAGAGGTGGCATAAATACGTGGTCCTGGTAAGCTTAATTCGATATTGCATATTTTACCAGTATCGGAGTTGTTTCCCTCCTGTTTAAAATAGACCATCGCACTAATTAAAAACTCATATCTGCTAAATAATTTCTCTAATTTCTCTTTGGTAAATGCCGAAAGACTATCGCTCACATCTACGCCTACATATTGAAAATTCACTGTCATAATTGGTCTGTATTAAAATTTAATTGTTAGGTCTAATATACGATTTTGCCTTCTTTTTAGAACTGATAAAAATCATAAAAAAACCCTAAATTATTTAACAGGTGAAAGCTACACGCCTTTTTAACGTCTATAGTAGTAACAAAATCAATCTATTATGAAAGCGCACATTACTAAAGACCTTATTATTTTTGACGGAGAATGCAATTTATGTAATGGCGTCGTTGGATGGCTTTTAAAATTTGCTCCAGAGGATGTATTTCAATTCATTCCATTTCAATCGCCTTACGGCCAATCGTTGTTGCGCCGTTATGGTTATCCTACCCAACGCTTAGATACAGTTATTTTAATAGACCAAGAAGGTTTAAAAACCCATTCGGATGGTTTTTTAAAAATAACCTCTAAAATTCCCAAATGGCAACGCGTCTCTGCCCTGTTGGCATTTATCCCTAGATTAATTAGAGATTACATCTACAAAACGGCGTCTAGAAACCGTGTTAAATGGTTTGGCAGATCCAAGAGTTGTACCATTAGTTTTTAGCATCTAAAAAATAGAGTTATTTTTGATGCCAAAAAGAAACTTATGCAACTCGTTTTCGCCACTAATAATGCCAATAAGCTTAAAGAAGTTGAAGCACTATTACCTAATCACATCCAACTCCTTAGTTTAAAGGATATTAATTGTTTAGAAGATATTCCTGAAACTCAAGACACTATAGAAGGCAATGCATTAGAAAAAGCACAGTATGTAAAAACCCATTATGGTTATGATTGTTTTGCCGACGATACGGGTTTAGAAATCACCGCACTTAATGGGGCTCCTGGTGTTTATTCTGCGCGTTATGCTGGCCCACAAAGAAACGCTGAAGATAAT
>CAZLTR010000083.1:6831-13204 GCA_964562415.1 uncultured Hyunsoonleella sp.
ATATGGCATTAGTACTTGACAATTTAAAAACACAATCGGACCGATCTGCACAATTTAAAACTGTTATTGCACTGTGTTTGCAAGAGGAAACGCATCAATTTACAGGCATTTGCGAAGGTCATATTACCCAAAAAAAAGAGGGAAACCAAGGTTTTGGCTACGATCCTATTTTTAAACCCAAGGGGTATACAGCTACTTTTGCGCAAATGGACTTGGCTCTTAAAAACAGCATAGGCCATCGTGGTAAAGCAACAGCACAACTGATTGACTTTATAAACAAAATTTCTTAAATCGGTATTGCCTATTACAGGCGATTATATTACTTTTATTAGATGACTGAAGAAGACATCGAAAAAGAAAACGCAGCAATTACCAATGCGTACAAACACCTTTTAAAGGTAAGTTACACCACCTTATCTGATGAGGACAAAAAACTAATTAGAAAGGCTTTTGAGGTGGCTGTAGACGCACACAAAACGCAGCGTCGTAAATCTGGAGAAGCTTACATTTTTCACCCCATAGCAGTCGCTAAAATTGTAGCGCAAGAAATAGGATTGGATGCCACTTCTATTGCCGCTGCGTTGTTACACGATGTGGTTGAAGACAGTGACGACTATGGTATTAACGATATTGAACAGTTATTTGGTGAAACCGTAGCGCGTATTGTAGATGGTTTAACTAAAATTTCGTCTTTAAGTAAAGAACAAGACATGGATGTGTCTTTACAAGCCGAAAATTTTAGAAAGATGTTACTTACCTTAAACGATGATGTACGGGTTATCATTATTAAAATGGCAGACCGCTTGCACAATATGCAAACTATGGATGCCATGCGCCCAGACAAGCAGGTTAAAATTGCTTCGGAAACGCTCTATATCTACGCCCCTTTAGCCCATAGAATTGGGTTGTACAATATTAAAACAGATTTAGAAGACTTAGCTCTTAAGTATACCGAACCAGAGGTGTACAATGACATCCTTAATAAAATTAAAGAAAGTAAGGAAGAACAAGATTTATATATTGAACAATTTAGTGGAGTCATACAAAAATCACTAGACAAAGAAGATTTCGATTACACCATTAAAGGCCGACCAAAATCGATCTTTTCTATACGGCGAAAAATGCTAAATCAAGGGGTTACCTTTGACGAAGTCTATGATAAATTTGCCATTCGAATTATTTACAAGTGTGAAGACCACAACGAAAAATTCTTGGCTTGGAAAATTTACTCTATTGTTACCGATCATTTTAGACCTAACCCATTGCGCTTAAGAGATTGGATTTCCTCGCCTAAAGGTACAGGTTACGAGGCCTTACATATTACCGTAATGGGCCCTAAAGGCAATTGGGTTGAAGTGCAAATACGCAGTGAGCGTATGAACGAAATTGCAGAAAAAGGGTATGCTGCGCATTACAAATACAAACAACAAGGCGAAAAAGAAGATAATCTAGAAAGCTGGATTAACAGATTACAAGAAGCTTTGGAAAATCCAACAATGAATGCTGTTGATTTTGTAGAACAGTTTAAACTCAACCTCTACTCGCAAGAAATATTTGTATTTACCCCTAAAGGCGAATTAAAATCGCTACCTAAAGGAGCGACCTCGTTAGACTTTGCCTTCCATATTCATACAGAAATAGGCATGCACACCAGAGGCGCTCGTGTAAATAATAAGTTAGTGCCTTTAAGTCACGAATTAAAAAGTGGTGATCAAGTAGAAGTAGTAACCTCTAGCAGCGCGAAACCTAATGCCAACTGGTTAAACTATGCTACCACTGCCAGAGCTAGAGCAAAAATAAAATCGGCCTTACGCGAAGACCGCAAGCTTGTAGGCGAAGAAGGCAAGGAAGTTTTAAGGCGAAAACTCAAACAGCTTAAAATTACACTTAACGAATCTTCTGTAAATGATTTGGTACGTCATTTTCATTTAAAAACTAGTTTAGACCTTTTCTACCGCGTTGGTATTGGCTCTATAGATAATACTATGCTTAAAGAGTTTGCCTCCTCTAGGAATAATGTTTTAATGAGCTTCATTAAAAATAAAATTACGCGAAAGCAATCTATTTCTAAGGAAGAACTCGACAAAGAAGAAATCACCTCTAATTTCGATTCTTTAGTTTTTGGTAAAGAACAAGAAAAACTAGATTATAAACTTTCCAATTGCTGCAACCCCATACCAGGAGATGATGTTTTTGGCTTCTTAACAGTGTCTGAAGGCATTAAAGTCCATAAACACAACTGTCCTAACGCTTTGAGCTTGCAATCTAACTACGCTTATCGCATTATGATTGCCAAATGGATAGATTCGTCCCAACAGGATTATGCGACTGAAATTACAATTTCTGGTATCGATCAAATGGGATTAGTAAGTGATATTACTGCTATAATTTCTAACAACATGCACGTTAACATGAAAAGCCTTAGCTTTGAAACTGATGACGGGCTATTTTCTGGCAAAATAAAGCTTGTAGTTAAGAATAAAGCCATATTAAGACGGATATTAGACAAACTAAAAAAAATTAATGGTATCGATAAGGTTTCCAGAATTTAAAAAAGTGTAAATTTGCCACGCAATTATGGATTCGACGACTGAAAATAAAAATCAAGAGATTGTAAAAAACGTATTTACAACCTTTTTAGAAACAAAAGGCCACAGGAAAACTCCTGAGCGTTATGCTATTCTACAAGAGATTTACAATAGCGATGAGCATTTTGATATTGAATCGCTATACCTTAATATGAAAAATAAGAAGTATAGGGTATCGCGAGCTACACTTTACAATACTATAGAGTTACTTTTAGATTGTGGTTTGGTGAGAAAGCACCAATTTGGCCAAAATCAGGCGCATTATGAAAAATCCTATTTTGACAGACAGCATGACCATGTCATTTTAACCGACACGGGCGAAGTTATTGAATTCTGTGACCCTAGAATTCAATCCATAAAGAAAACTATTGAAGAAGTCTTCAATATTGAAATAAATAACCATTCACTTTATTTTTACGGAAATAGAAAATCTTCTGATACCGATCAGGAGCATACTAAATAATTTATATTACAATGGCAGTAGATTTACTACTAGGATTACAATGGGGAGACGAAGGCAAAGGTAAAATTGTTGACGTATTAACTAATAACTACAATATCATAGCACGTTTTCAAGGGGGTCCCAATGCTGGACATACTTTGGTTTTTAATGGCAAGAAACACGTTTTACATACCATTCCATCTGGAATTTTCCACGACGATGCTACAAATCTCGTGGGTAATGGTGTAGTTATAGATCCTGTAATTTTTAAAAAAGAATTAGATAAACTTGAAGAACAAGATGTCGATTTTAGAAAATCGTTATTAATTTCAAGGAAAGCACATATCATCCTTCCAACACACCGTTTATTAGATGCTGCCAGTGAAGCATCAAAAGGTAAAGCTAAAATTGGATCTACCCTAAAAGGTATTGGACCAACATACATGGACAAAACTGGAAGAAATGGTATTCGTGTTGGTGATCTAGAATTAAGTGATTGGAAAACACGTTACAGAACTTTAGCCGACAAGCACGAATCTATGATTGCCTATTACGATGCAAAAATAGAATACGACTTAGACGAGTTAGAAGCAGATTTCTTTGAAGCTGTAGATGTTTTAAAATCGCTAACGTTTATTGATTCTGAAGAGTATGTTTACCAAGCACAAAAAACGGGCAAAACTATTTTAGCCGAAGGTGCTCAAGGCTCTTTACTAGATATCGACTTTGGGACCTACCCTTTCGTAACCTCTAGTAATACAACTGCAGCAGGCGCCTGTACAGGTCTTGGTGTAGCGCCAAACCAAATTGGTGAGGTTTTTGGCATTTTTAAAGCATACACAACACGTGTGGGCTCTGGGCCATTCCCTACCGAATTGTTTGATGAAGATGGGGCTACTATGGCAAAAGTAGGTCATGAATTTGGAGCTACCACAGGACGTCCTAGACGATGTGGTTGGTTAGATTTAGTGGCTTTAAAATACGCTTGTCAAGTCAATGGGGTAACCCAACTAATGATGATGAAAGGCGATGTTCTTTCAGGATTTAAAACACTTAAGGTATGTACTGCATACAAGTACAAAGGTGAGACCATTAAACACTTACCGTACACTATAGAACCTGAAAATGTAACGCCTATTTACAGCGAATTTAAAGGCTGGAGCGAAGATTTAACAGAAATGTCTGAGGCATCTCAATTGCCAGACGCTTTAAATGCCTACATAGAATTTCTTGAAAAAGAACTGGAAACGCCAATAACTATTGTTTCTGTAGGGCCAGATAGAAAACAAACGATTTTTAGAGCGTAACGCATCTTATCATATTGAACTTATCTTGACGTTTTGTTTTTAACCGAAAATGGGTTGAAATTTAACCAGATGAGGCACTTTTTGAAGCTCATAGCAGCGCTACGGACAAAAAAAGTAACGAAATATGGATGAATTTCAGCCATTTTTTAGGAAATAGAAAAAATCAAGATGAGTTCATTACTTCAAAAGCCTAGTTCATACTAGGCTTTTTTTTTATATATTTCATCGCAATCAATTTAATCAACACAAAACATGACAAAACAGTACGTTACCTTAGTATTATTTTTCGCAGTGCTCTTGGGTTTTAGCCAAGACATTTCTATTACCAAAAGCCCTATTTTTAAAGACAAAAAAAAGAATTCTAATCTTAGTTTTTCTTTGGAAAATGAAAATGGTGGTCTTGTAACGATTAGAGCCTATTACGGTGGCTTTGCAGGAGGCTTAAAAGGCTATTATATTCAATCTTTTGATGCTAATCTAGAGGAGATTAAGGCTTTGGATTATAAAGTACAAAATACAAGCATTCGCAATGCTTTTTTAAAGGGCAACAAATTGCACCTAATAGAAATTGAAACGCTAAAAAAGGAAAAAAGCATACGCATTAAGGTCAATTCGGCCAACCTAAACACCTTAGAATTTAACTCTAAAGACCTTATTTCATTTTCTGAAAAAGATGTCAAAACCTATTTCGGCATCGCCATTTTTCCCTTTTTCATCACTAATGGCTGGCAACAAGCCGATAGAAATCACATGGGCATTGTACGGTTTTCAAAAAACAAAAAGTTCTTTGCGATTAACTTCGATATCAAAAACAAAGATCAAGAAACACACAAAATTTTTGTTTTCAACAACAACTTCGAAAAAGTATATGAAAAATTAATTACTAAAAACATAAAAGACTATTTGTTTAGCTACAATGATTTTGAAGTTGATGATCGTGATGGAGCGGTTTACTTTTTAGGAAAGTCTTATGAAAAAGGCATTAAAAAAACTAAGAAAAAAGGAAAAGCAAACTACCACTTCGAGCTTACAAAAGTAAATGCTGAAACACAACACTCTATCAGTTTTAAAGCGCCAGATCGATTTATACAGTCCTTGTATTTATTAAATAATAATGACAAGTTAGCTTGTGTTGGTTTTTATGGCAACTCTAAAGAAAGTAAATATAATGGGGTTTGTATCTACGATCTAAACCCTGAAGATTTACAACTTAATTATGAAAAATTCAATCCGTTTTCAGAGGAATTCTTATCAGATAAATATGGTGATAACAAACGTAAAAAAAAGCGTAAAAAAAATAATGGCATTAAAAATATAGACCTAAGAAGCGTTTATATAATGGATAATGATGAGATTGTTGTCAATGCGGAAGAATTTTTCACAACCACTTATACTACCACCTCTAGTACGGGAAGCATAAGAACACATACGATCTACCACTTTAATGACATTATAACGTTACGTTTAAAGGATAATGGAGACCTTAAATGGGCTAGAAACATCAATAAAGCACAAACAGGATTTAGCAACAGCTCCTTTACCTCTTTGCCTGTAAACGACAAGGGGTATTTCTTTATAAATTGTTCAGATAAAATCACCACACTCAAAAGTGGCGATTTAGCATTTAGCCAAACCTCCTCTAAAAAATCAAACCTTTATGTGATCACTATTGACGAAAACGGCAAATACTCATACAAAAAATTAATCGACGATAAAGCGTCTAAAGTATATTACAAGGTTAACGATGGTGTTACGAATACTAAGAACCAAACAGTCTATTTATTAGGAGAGCGTAAGAAAAAAGGACGCATTATTAAATTAAAAGTAAATTAAAAACAGTTTTCCTTTTATAAATAACTAATATAAGATGCGTTTACTTTTAAGAGCCATTTGATTTGCGGTATTAAATTAGGCGTTTTCAAAAAAATAGAGGTAGTATCTCACCAAGTGTGTAAATATTAAAAATATCGAGGGGTGCACCCCTCGATATTTTTTGATTAATTTTAAATTTTACACACAATGAAGAAAGAAGATTT
>CAZLTR010000084.1:0-13076 GCA_964562415.1 uncultured Hyunsoonleella sp.
TATGAGCTAATTCGTCCCCCTTAATCTCAACAGCCTTAATATTTTAACAACTAGACATCATTTCGTTTTTCGTAAATCTTTATAAACACATTTTTTAGCACGATGACATAAAATAATATCACTATCTATATTTTGATACAAAAGCGCTACTAATTCGTCTCTTAAATGTAAAGGATTCAATTTTTCTGGAATATCGATAAAATTGGCTTCTTTGTCATTAAGCATAGCAAATAATAGTATACGACTTTTTGTATAGCCTCGTGTAGTCTTTCCTTGGGCGTTTTCTATAAAAGACTTTATAGAGACAGTATTTCTGATATGTTTTATATTGTGAACATAAAATTTCAAATTCCCCTTATATTCATAACTAGTAGTTTTCACAAAAAACTTTCTGTTATTAAGTAAAAAAAGAGAATCTAACGTTCTGGCTCTATTAGACATCCAATCTTGATGCTTAATGCCAGTATGTTTAACACCTTTAACTGTATTCAATATTTTTTTAAAATCAAAATCACCGACTAAAGTATCTTTAACTATATTGTTAAATTCATTAGCTTTTAATGAGTTTAAAGTTATTTCTTCTTTAGACATTATAGTCGTCTCATTTTTATACTCTTTACAACCATTAATTAGAATAAACGATAAAAAAAACAAAAGATTTTTCATAATTATTTCTTTTTATTTCGTAATTGATAAAGTTCTAACTTCATCGGGAAATTATTAGCATAATCATCAACATTGATTAATAATTTCGAAGTTTCTAAACTATTTTCTGCATAATTAACGACACCAACCAATTGATCTACAAACTGGAAGTTAAAAGTTTCCTCTTCTTTATGTACAATAATAGTAAATGAATGATAATCATCATTATAAGCCCCTATAAAAACATAATAGCCATTATCTAGGCATTTGGCTTTCATATACGCAATAGGGCTTTCTTTAAACTGTTTTAATTCATTGTTTGTATTGCCTGGTGTGCCGTTGCTGGTCAATACCTCATCTCCATTAGTATCTATTACAGTAAACGTTTTGGACGGTTCGGCATACGTGGTATTAATTAATAGTTGTCTAACCCCATCTGTAGTAGATTCGCCTGCTTTCTTAAAATCATTAGGCGTTAATCTATTCGCAAAAAACGAGTGGTCTTGATCTTTCCCTAAATTTAAATGTTCTGGAGTATTCAATAGTTTATAGACAATATGTTTATGGGTATCCGTACAATGATGGTATCTATTACCATCGCCAGGACCTTCATATTTAGCATTATTCTCTTTTGCATAAGCAATAACCTCATCTATTTTTTCTTTACTAAATTCCCAAGCGTTGGGTAGACTATGTATAATTTTTATTCTACCACAGTGTACATTAATGTAATCGCCTTTAAAGGTATCTTCATTATCGTTAGCATAAAAATCTAAATAAAATTCGGTGGTTTCTGTTCCATTTAGTTTTAGTTCAACTTCAAGGTCACTCCCGTATTTTTTTAAGTTTTTTAACGCGCTGGTTATTTTATAATTGTCGTTTTCTATAGATAGTTTAGGTTCTACATACCCATCGTCATCTTTCTCAAAAACGCTAAAAAAACTCACTCCCTTATTTACCTTAAATGGAAGCTTTATAGTTTTCTTATTAGTTGTAAGTTCTAAAATTTTAAACGTTTGTTTGTCCTTGTCTAAATGTTTCGATAATGTAACCTCTTCTCCACTTAATGTAAGTTCCTCATTCTCTACAACATATTTTGATGGATTGTCAAATCGTATTACAGGTAAAAACTCGTCTACCTTTAAAGGTGGAAATGTAAAGGTTCTGTTCGTTTTCCCTTTTACTGTTATGATAGGCATATTAGTATTTTTTTAAGGTTTTTAAAGGGATACGCATGGTATCTGCTGTTATTAAGGTGTCTTCTAAACTATTACCTGCTAAAGGCTGCCCTTCATATTCGAAACCCACCCCGTAGTTGCTAAAATCTAGGCTTATGGTATCATCTACCAGATCTCTGCTTTGAATCACACAGGTAACATCCTGCCCAGGCTGTAATTTGTTTAATTTTTCTCCAGCACTATTTGTAAAATGCATATCGGTTACAGTCCCTATAGGGTCTGTCTCTCTTACTGTAGTGGTAACCGCGTCGTTTGGAAAGGTTTTACGCCATAAGGTTTGGTACACCGTTTTAGAAGTAGACATCTCTAAACCTTGACAGGTAATGGTAACATGGTGGTAGGCGGCCACCTCGGTATCTGAGGTAAATTTAGTTTTGTGGTACACCACATGGCAGTCGTACAGATACATGTACCGCGTAGGGCCTTGGCCCAGTATGGCAGGCTGGGTTTCTAAAACCACTTTAGGCATGGGCAAATCGTCGGCAATGCCATATTCCCAGAAGGTATTATCTCCGCTCTCTTCTACTATTACATTTAAACCTTTAAACCCCGCTTTGCTGGTGGGAAAACCATCATGGGCGGCTTGTTTGGAAATGGTGTGCTCAAATTCCAGCACATTAAAACTTAAATCTCCTATATGTAAGGTTGCTTTTACCATCGTTTTTAAAAATTTTGTAAGGCTAAAGTAGAAAAAACAAAACGATATATTTAAGATTTTTCTCTTAAAATTTACACAAATTCCACTACCGTTGTATGTTATTATATGTAACATTTTAAAGGAGTTAGCGTTATTTTCTTTAACGAAGAAACTTAGCAAATAAGGTTGAGACTAGAACATAAAAATTGAGCCCCATTAAACACAAAACCCCTTCTATGTTTTAATGAAACACTAGGGGTTTGTTCTAACAATTTAAATTTACTTTTTATATATTGCACCTATGTTTGGACGAAAAAAACAACAACCCGTTATTGATAAAACCCAGTTAGAACTTATTGAAAATGCCCAAAGACGCATTAAACAAAAAAAGAGACTTTATGCGCATTTTGTGTTATTTTTAGTGGGCTGTCTTGTCATGGTCATCGCTAATAAAGTATTGGCTATTGGAGACACCCTTACCTTTGCGGGATATAACTGGTTGGTATATGCCATTGCTGGCTGGGGCTTACTCTTTCTCTATCATGTTTTTACCGTATTTATTACCCAAAGGTTTATGGGTAAAGCTTGGGAACAACAACAATTGGAAAAACTCGTTAGCCAACAACAAACGCGCATTGCAGAGCTTAAGGACGAATTGAAAAAAGAAGAACGCATTAAAGCGAAAAGCGCTGTGTTTAATGAAAACACAAGCGTTACGCCCCCTGTTATAGCTCCAAAAACTACGTTGTTCACTTTAATTGTAGCTGTGGCCGAAAACAATGCCATAGGCAAAGACAATAAGCTAATATGGCACCTTAGTAAAGACCTTAAACGCTTTAAAGCTCTTACCAGTGGCCACCATATTATTATGGGCCGAAAAACATTTGAAAGCTTCCCTAAGCCCTTACCCAACCGAACCCACGTTGTTATTACGCGACAAAAAGACTACCAAGTCCCCGATGGGATTATTGTTGTGAATTCTTTAGAAGCAGCTATGGCCGCCTCTACAGCAGATACACAACCGTTTATTATTGGTGGAGCACAAATATACGAACAGGCCTTAGCTATTGCAGATACTATAGAATTAACCCGAGTGCATCATGATTTTGAAGCCGATGCTTTCTTTCCAGACTTAGATCCTACGGTATGGAAAGAGGTGCATAACGAATTCCATACGAAAGACGCCAATCATGCTTACGAATTCTCGTTTATCACCTACAAAAGACTATAAACACTTTAAATCTCTCAATGCCTTTATAAAATGAAAAGACTTCTCTCCTTTATCCCTTTGTTGCTTTTCTTTTTCATAAAGCCGCTATGTTGCTTTGCAAAAATCACCCTCCCTGCTATTGTGGGTTCTAACATGGTGCTGCAACGCAATACGAATATCACATTATGGGGTTGGGCAGATCCTAACGAAGCCATAACTATAAAAGCCTCTTGGTTAGAAGCACCTATTGCACTTCGCGCCAATGCAAAAGGCCATTGGTCTACCACCGTAGCAACCACTAATAGCAAAACGGCACAAACCATAGCACTATCCAGTCCTTCCTCTACCATTATACTCGACAACGTGGTTTTTGGTGAAGTATGGTTATGCTCGGGCCAATCTAACATGTTTCAACCTTTAGAAGGCTACCCTGGACAGCCTACTTTTGGAGGTCCAGAAGCTATTTTAAACGCCAAGACCCCTAATTTAAGACTTTTTACTGTAGCTAGAACTGGCGCAAAACACCCTATAGAACAACTCGAAACCTACACTGGCTGGCAAGAAGCTACTCCTCTTAATAGCGCCTCTTTTAGTGCTGTGGCCTATTTTTTTGGTCAAAAATTACAAGAGGTCTTAGAGGTACCCGTGGGCCTTATTCATTGTTCTTGGGGGGGAAGTAAAATTGAAGCTTGGATGAGCGCTTCCAGTCTAACCCCCTTCCAAGAGGTGACTTTACCTAAAGGTGACATTTCTAAAATTGCACGACGCACCCCTACAGTACTATTTAATGCCATGTTACACCCGTTGCTTCCTTACACCATTAAAGGGGTACTCTGGTACCAAGGCGAATCTAATAGAAGTCAACCCGAAGCCTACAAACAACTATTTCCTGCCCTAGTAAAAGATTGGAGAAAACGCTGGCAAATTGGAGAATTCCCTTTTTACTACGTGCAAATTGCACCCTATGGCTATGACGATAATTCTAGTTTTCAAAATGCAAACAACTCTGCTTTTATAAGGGAAGCCCAGCTACAATGCTTAGAGCTTATTCCGAACTCTGGTATTGCCATTACCCTAGATATTGGCCGTAAAAATAGCATACACCCCCCTCAAAAAAAGGAAGTCGCGCTAAGACTCTTGTACAATGCATTGCACCAAACCTATGGCTACAACAGCATAGCTTATGCTACGCCTATTTTTAAAACATTAGAACCTCATGCTAATGGTCTCATTTTAAATTTTAAAAATGCGACGCATGGCCTGTACAGCCCTAAACCTTTAGAAGCCTTTGAAATAGCAGGTAAAGATCAAGTGTTCTACCCCGCTACTGCTAAAATTGTAAATAGAAAACAGGTGCACGTATACAGCCCGAAAGTCCCCAGACCTATTGCCGTACGCTATGCTTGGAACAACTGGGTTAAAGGCACTTTATTTACCACAGGATTACTTCCTGTATCCTCTTTTAGAACCGACGCTTGGTCTACAGCTACACGAGCTCCTAATTAATCCCTGCTTGCCTAACCTTTGCCACAAAAGTACTTAGCATGTATTGCGTGTCACAGCCGTATTCCTCTCTTTAATGCTTAATTTGCATTAAAATATCTAGGACTACTCGTCCTTATTTCATTAATTTTGCCGAATGGTTAAAGAGTTACAACTTCGTATAACACTTAAAGAAGAACAAATTAAAGATATTCTGGTGTTAAAGGCGGCTATAAAATTAGGGATAGATAAAGCGACTGTTATGGGGGTAAAAATCCTTAGAAAATCTATCGATGCCAGAGCTCCCAAAATTATATTCAACTATAAAGTGGCTGTATTTGTTAACGAACCCATGCCAGAAACTTCTGCATACCAGTTTAATTACAAAGATGTCTCTAAGGCTAAGCCCATACATATTATAGGTTTTGGCCCAGCAGGAATGTACGCAGCTTTGCGTTGTATTGAACTGGGATTTAAACCCATTGTTTTGGAGCGTGGTAAAGATGTCCAAAACCGCAGACGCGATTTAAAAGCCATTAATAGAGACCACCATGTTAATGAAGACTCCAACTATTGCTTTGGTGAAGGTGGAGCTGGCACCTACAGCGATGGCAAACTCTATACCCGCAGTTTAAAACGGGGCGATGTGCGCCGTATTTTCGAAAACTTAGTATACCACGGTGCTACCGATCAAATCCTTGTAGATGCCCACCCGCATATAGGGACCAATAAACTCCCCAAAGTAGTCCAAAACATTAGAGAAACCATTTTAAAATATGGGGGTGAAGTGCATTTTGAAAGCCGTGTTACAGATTTTACGATTCAAAACGCTTGCATTACTGCGCTACAGCTTAATTCTAATGATGAAATGGCCGTAGATAAAGTCATACTGGCCACAGGCCATTCGGCTAGAGATATTTTTATGCTGTTGCATGATAAGCATATTGCCATAGAAGCCAAATCCTTTGCTATGGGCGTACGTGCAGAGCACCCGCAACATATTATAGATGGCATACAATACCACTGTACAGAGGCTAGAGATGCATTGCTACCTGCAGCATCTTACAGCCTTGTAGAACAAATTAAAAACCGCGGGGTCTACTCATTTTGCATGTGTCCAGGTGGTTTTATTGTTCCTGCTGCCACTGCCAATGGCGAAGTTGTAGTTAATGGCATGTCGCCTTCTAAACGCAACAATGTATTTGCCAACTCTGGTATTGTTGTAGAAATTAATGTTAATGAAGACCTGCCTAAATACGAGAAATTTGGCCCTTTAAAAGGTCTTGAATACCAAAAAGACTTGGAACGTTTGGCTTTTACCGCTGGAGGGAGGCGCCAAGTAGCACCAGCTCAGCGTTTAACCGATTTTGTTGAAGGTCGGCTTTCGG
The DNA here is from genome assembly GCA_964562415.1 of uncultured Hyunsoonleella sp. Lineage (GTDB taxonomy): Bacteria > Bacteroidota > Bacteroidia > Flavobacteriales > Flavobacteriaceae > Jejuia. The sequence continues at coordinate 6,601 of CAZLTR010000084.1, forward strand.
AAACCTTAAACGATACCTCGTACCAACCTGGCTTAAAATCGGCACCTTTACATTCGTTATTTCCTAAATTTATAGGTAGCAGGCTTCGTAAAGGCTTTGAAGTTTTTGGTCGAAAAATGAAAGGTTATTACACACAGGAAGCCAATGTCATTGGGGTGGAATCTAGAACATCTTCACCTGTTTCTATTCCTAGAACAGCTGGCTTACAACACCCAGAAATCTCTAACCTTTTTCCTTGCGGCGAGGGTGGCGGCTATGCTGGAGGTATTATTTCTGCGGCTATGGATGGAGAACGTTGTGCCGAAGCCGCCACAAATACGCTTTAGTTACAATTTTATTGTTATTTTTACCACACAAATTTTAAACTAATATATCGCGATTCCCATAAAGTAATCCTTATTAAATCGTGTATAATCGTATAAACACATGAAAGCATACATATTTCCCGGCCAAGGTGCTCAATTCTCTGGAATGGGGTTAGACCTCTATGAACATTCCCCTATGGCGCAAGATTTATTTGAACAAGCCAATAGTATTTTAGGGTTTTCTATTACAGATACTATGTTTGAAGGCTCTGCAGACGACTTAAAACAAACTAAAGTTACACAGCCTGCTATATTTTTACATTCTGTGATTTTAGCTAAAACGCTAGGCGACACGTTTCTGCCAGATGTGGTTGCAGGCCACTCTTTAGGTGAATTATCGGCTTTGGTTGCAAACGGGACCTTAACATTCGAAGACGGTCTAAAACTGGTTTCTCAAAGGGCTTTAGCCATGCAAAAAGCCTGTGAATTACAACCCAGCACTATGGCTGCTGTATTAGGTTTAGAGGATGCAGTCGTAGAACGTGTTTGTAAGGCTACCGAAGGCGTTGTGGTGGCCGCCAATTACAACTGCCCAGGACAGCTAGTGATCTCTGGTACTGTAGAGGCTATAAATACTGCCTGTGACGCTTTAAAAGCTGAAGGTGCTCGCCGTGCTTTGGTATTACCTGTTGGAGGTGCATTTCACTCACCTCTTATGGAACCTGCTAGAGAAGAACTTGCCACTGCTATAGAAAACACCGTATTTAGCACTCCTAAATGCCCTATATATCAAAATGTAAGCGCTACAGCTGTTAATGATAGCGCTGCTATTAAAACTAATTTAATAGCCCAATTAACGGCACCTGTAAAATGGACGCAATCTGTACAACAAATGATTGCAGATGGAGCCACCCATTTTACTGAAGTAGGCCCAGGCAAAGTACTTCAAGGCTTAGTGAAAAAGATTGACCGATCTGTAGAAACTGCTACTGCAACTTTTGAAGCTGTATCTTAAATGAAATTTACTCGAAAACATTTTTTTATAGGGCTTACCATTGTACTAACCATAGCCTTCGACCAAATCTCTAAAGTCATTGTAAGAGCTCAAGTAGAGCCAGGATCTGCATCTCCTATCATAGGCAACTATTTTCAACTTATGAATGTTGAAAATGCTGGAGCCTTTTTAGGCATGGGTAGCGATCTTAACCCTACTGTAAAACTCATCGTACTGCTCATTTTACCCGTTGTGGTTTTAGGATTAGTGCTTAGGCATATTTTAAAAGATTCTAATCTAGACCGTTGGTCTTTATTTGCTTTTGCGAGTATTATAGGAGGCGGTATTGCAAACGTATACGATCGATTTGCTTATGGTAGCGTTACCGATTTTCTCTACATTAGACTCACAGATCTTTTACGTACTGGTATTTTTAATTTAGCTGATATCTCAGTAACCACTGGTATGATTATACTTGTTTTTATAATGTTTAAACAGAAGAAAAAAACACCAGAAACCACAACGTCGTAAGACTTTGGTTTTTAAAATCAAAAAGGTGCTTAACACTAAGTTAGCACCTTTTTTTATTGGATTATTTTAATACAACCTCGTTTACCCTAAATTCATTAGAAAGTCGTAATAGACTTCCTCATGCGCAACCTAGTTTTAAAGTTAATTGTATTTCATTTATTATTTGAAATTACCTTAAACAGAAAAAAGGAATTTATCCTCTTACTTTCTGTTCCCACTGCCATGCAGAACGCATTGCGTCATCTAAACTCAATTGTGTTTTCCAACCCAATTCGTCATTTGCTTTATTCGTATCGGCATAGGCCGATATGATATCGCCTTCGCGTCGGCCTACAATTTTATAATTTAATTTTTTACCAGAAACACGCTCAAACGCTCCAACGACTTCTAATACCGAGCTTCCTTTTCCTGTGCCCAAATTAAAGGTCTCATAATTCGCTTTATTTTGGCCTTTTAACAATCGGTTTAAAGCGACAACATGTGCTTTAGCTAGGTCTACCACATGAATATAATCTCTAATACAGGTACCATCTGGCGTTGGGTAATCGTCTCCAAATACCGATAATTGTTCGCGTAAACCGATGCCTGTTTGCGTAATAAACGGCACTAAATTTTGAGGCACTCCAATAGGCAACTCTCCTATTTTAGCAGATTCATGTGCCCCTACAGGGTTAAAATAACGTAAGGCAATAGCTTTTAAGGCAGGCTCTACTTTACACGTATCTTTTATAATCTCTTCTCCTATTTGTTTGGTGTTACCATAAGGAGATTCGGCTTGCTTTACAGGTGCATTTTCTGTAATTGGCAGCTCATCGGCTTGTCCATAAACCGTACAAGATGAGCTAAAGATAAAACTCGCTGTTGGCAACTTCTTTAATTCTTTAAGGATGTATACCAAGGTACTTATATTATTTTCATAATATAATAATGGATTCTCTACACTTTCTCCTACAGCTTTACTCGCCGCAAAGTGAATCACGCCAACAACATCGTTATGCTTCGCAAAAAATGCTTCAACACCACTTTTGTCTTTTAAATCTAATTTTTCAAAAATAGGCTGTTTGCCTGTTATCGCCGTTATACCTTCAAGTACGTTTTCAGAAGAATTTGATAAATCGTCGATAATGACCACGTCGTAACCTTCGTTTTGAAGTTCTACTACGGTGTGAGAGCCTATAAACCCTAATCCACCTGTAACTAATATTTTATCCATTTAAGAATTGTATAATTGTTGATGTTATGTATTCTATTTGCTTGTTGTCTAGCTCGGTATGCATAGGCAAAGCTACAACTTCTTGTACCAACTGATTGGTCACTGGGAAATCGACTTCATTATAACGGCTATCTGCATAAGCCTTTTGCAAGTGTAATGGTATGGGGTAATATACCCCACAAGGAATGTCTTTTGCATTAAGGTGTGCCACCAAGGCATCTCTTTTACCTCCTAACACGCGTAAGGTATACTGGTGAAACACATGACAATCGCAAGTTTCACAAATCCCCTCGTCACAGCCCTTAGGCAATTTAGGTGTTATAAGTTGTGGTTCCTGCTTTAAAACCGCTGTATAGGCTTTAGCCGCATGTTGCCTAGCCTTATTATACCTATTCAAATGTGGTAATTTAGCACTTAACACTGCTGCTTGTATACTGTCTAACCTAGAGTTAACGCCCACCACATCATGATGGTAGCGCTTGTACATGCCATGATTTACAATACCTCTAATCGTATGGGCTAAATCGTCATTATTGGTAAAAATAGCACCTCCATCACCATAGCAACCTAAATTCTTAGACGGGAAAAAGGAGGTCGCCCCCACATCTCCTAAAGTTCCAGCTTTGGCTTTAGTACCATCTTTATAGGTGTAATTTGCTCCTATAGCTTGAGCATTGTCTTCTATAACATACAAATTATGTGCTTTCGCCAAATCTAAAATGGCTTCCATATTGGCACATTGTCCAAACAAATGTACGGGCACAATAGCTTTTGTTTTAGGGGTAATGGCCTTCTTAATAGCCTCTATATTAATATTAAAATCATCTGCATTAACATCTACCAAAACAGGTGTTAAATTAAGCAGTGCAATCACCTCTACTGTAGCCGCAAAAGTAAAGTCGGCTGTAATCACCTCATCCCCTGGCTGTAATCCCAAGCCCATCATAGCGATTTGTAATGCATCTGTACCATTAGCACAAGGAATTACATGTTTTACGTTTAAATAGGCCTCTAATTCGTTTTGGAATTCATGAACTTTAGGTCCATTTATAAATGCAGTAGTTTCGATTACATTAGTAATTGAACTGTTTACAACGTCCTTTATCGCGCTGTATTGACCCTTAAGGTCTACCATTTGAATTTTCTTCATTTTTAAAATTTGAAGGGCAACTGTTTACAAATATAAGGCCTCGTTTAATTTCTATTTTTCACTTGGCCTCTTAGCAACAAAACTACAAAAATCATATCTCTAAGCTATATAATTACTATAAAGAAATGTATTTTAGCGCCAAACGACACAAGTTTGAATTTTATTTACAATATTGGTATCCTATTGGCAGGCTTTATTTTAAAGTGTATTGCCCCTTTAAATAAGAAATTAAAGCTAGGCACAATAGGCCGTTCGCTTACCTTTAAAACCCTAGAACAACATATTACCCCTTCAGATCGCGTCCTTTGGTTTCATTGTGCTTCTCTTGGGGAATTTGAACAAGGCTTACCTGTTTTTCAAGCCTTGAGAACGCATTACAGCGCACACAAAATTGTATTAAGCTTTTTTTCGCCATCGGGATATACTATACGAAAAAACACTACCGTTGCAGACGTTGTAGTTTACCTGCCTTTAGACAGTAAACGCAATGCTCTAAAATTTGTAACATTTTTAAAACCAGAGCTTAGTATTTTTGTAAAATACGACATCTGGCCTAATTATCTACAAGCCCTTAAAGACTCTAATTTAAAAACCATTTTAATTTCTGCTGCATTTAGGGCACAGCATATTTATTTTAAACCCTATGGAAGTTTTTTTAAAAACGCACTTTGGGCTTTCGATCATATTTTTACGCAAAATGAAAATTCTAAAACGCTCTTAGAAACCATAAATTATAAGACTGTAACCGTAAGTGGAGACACGCGGTATGATCGCGTGTCCAACCAATTAGAACAAAATAACACTTTAGATTTTGTATCGCAGTTTAAAGCAGGCAAATTATGTACTGTTGTAGGCAGTTCTTGGCCAGAAGATCAACTCTTATTTTTAAACTTTATCAATGCAAATGTGCATCTAGATATAAAATATATTATTGCTCCGCATGCTATAAAACCTACTCAAATACAAAGCTTTAAATCTAAACTAAAGGCCAAAACAGTGGTGTATTCAGAATTGAAAGATGAAGCCTTAGAAGATTATCAAGTTTTAATTATTGATACCATAGGTTTGTTATCCAAAATTTACAGTTATGCCGATATTGCTTATGTTGGAGGTGCTATGGGCACTACTGGTTTGCACAACACCTTAGAACCAGCTGTGTTTGGAGTCCCCATTATTATAGGCCCTAATCATGATAAATTTCCCGAAGCAAAAGCATTAATAACGCATGGCGGTTTATTTTCGATACAAAATCAAGCTGAATTTGATACCATCTTTAACAAATTAATTTCTAAAAGTGACTTTAGACTACACTGTGGGTCTAAAAACTCGGAATATGTAGATAAAAATAAGGGTGCCGTCATCCAAATACTAGATTATCTACGTATATAAATCGTTTTTCTATAAAAAAACCAAGAAAAACAATGGATTTATAATTTAACTGATTAAATTGTACTTCTAAACAATTAACACTAAAAATGAGAAAAATGAGAAAAGTAATTTTAGGATCGGTCTTACTAGTAGCATTAAGTGCTTCATTCACATCTTGTAGAGATGCAAAAAAAGCAGAAGGAACTGTTGAAGACGCTGTAGAAAATGCTGCTGAAGCCACAAAAGATGCTGCAAAAGCTACTGGAGACGCTGTTGAAGGTGCTGTTGAAGCTACAGGAGAGGCTGTTGAAAACGCTGCTGCTAAAGCTGGAGAAGTTGTTGACGGTGCTGTAGATGCTGCAGGAAACGCTGTTGACAGTGCTGTAGACGCTGCTGGGAACGCTGTTGATGCTACCAAAGAGGCTGCTACTGCTACTGCTGATAAAGCTGTAGATGCTACTAAAAAAGCTGCTGGCGATGCTGCTGCTGCTTTAGAAGGTGGAGCTAACAAATTAAAAGATCACGCTGGTCACGGTCACTAATCAAACTGTGTTTTGCTAAAATATAAAACCACCTTCCTGAATGGGACGGTGGTTTTTTTAGTTATCACGAATTCGTATTTAACATTTTACACCTGCTATTTGGTATTGTATGCTCCTAAAAAACGTTTAGTTAGCGCCTCTAAATTTCTACTATTAATTTCCTTAAGGTGTCTCTTGTTTTAAACCGTTTTATGCATTATAAAATCTACAGATAGGCTTTATAGGAGATTAAAACTTATCGCAATTCCTACTTACCTACTCGTTTCATCTGTTCACCCTTTAAAAGTAAATCTAGATATTTTATACTTAAATTAGTATTGAACTCATCTTGACGTTTTGTTTTTAACCGAAAATGAGTTAAAATTTAACCAGA
>CAZLTR010000085.1:0-472 GCA_964562415.1 uncultured Hyunsoonleella sp.
CCGATTTTAACCATATGGTACACCAAGGCGAGTGGCAAAAGGCATCATGGTTATTACACTCTACGAATAACTTCCCCGAGTTTACAGGACGTTTATGTCCTGCACCATGCGAAAAATCGTGTGTATTGGGAATTATAGAAGATCCAGTATCTATAGAGAATATAGAAAAGAACATTGTAGAACGTGCCTTTAAAGAAGGGTGGATTAAGCCACAACCTCCTAAAACAAGAACTGGTAAAACAGTTGCTGTGGTAGGGTCTGGGCCAGCTGGTTTAGCAGCGGCGCAGCAATTAAACAGAGCAGGTCATACTGTAACTGTTTTTGAACGTGATGATGAATTAGGAGGCTTATTACGCTATGGGATTCCTAATTTTAAAATGGAAAAAGAAATCATAGACCGTCGTGTAGCTATATTAGAAGCCGAAGAGATCACATTTAAAACAAATGTTAATGTAGGAGTGAACTACGATAC
>CAZLTR010000085.1:482-13039 GCA_964562415.1 uncultured Hyunsoonleella sp.
GTATTATGTGGTGGTGCTACAGAAAGACGTAGCTTACCAACACCAGGCATCGATGCAGATGGTGTAGTACAGGCTATGGATTTCTTAACGCAGCAAACTAAAGTATTGTTTGGGAAGACCGTAGAAAACCAAGTTTTGGCAACCGATAAGAATGTTATTGTTATTGGAGGTGGTGATACGGGATCTGACTGTATTGGTACATCTAACCGTCAAGGAGCAACCTCTGTGGTGAATTTCGAAATTATGCCTAAGCCTCCAGGACACCGTTCTGCAGCTACCCCATGGCCATTCTGGCCTTTACAGCTTAAAACATCATCGTCTCATGAGGAAGGTGTAGAGCGTAACTGGTTAATCAATACCAAAGAGTTTGTTACCGATGAAAATAATAAGCTTGTAGCGCTTAAGACAGTTAATGTAGAGTGGAAAATGGTGCCAGGACAGCGTCCGCAGTTGATAGAAATTGAAGGAACTGAAAAAACATGGCCATGCGACTTGGCTTTATTGGCTTTAGGATTTACAGGACCAGAAAAGACCTTAGCAGAGAAATTAGGTATAGATACCGATGCAAGATCAAATTATAAGGCTTCATATGGGAAATACCAAACGAATGTTTCTAATATATTTACAGCAGGAGATATGCGTAGAGGTCAATCTTTAATTGTTTGGGCCATTTCTGAAGGTAGAGAAGCGGCAAGACAGGTTGATATTTATTTAATGGGTAAATCCGATTTACCTTCTAAGGATATTGCTGGAGATTTAGTGCCACTTCACTAAAGACTTTCCTAATAATTTATTAAAAATGCGAATCGTAAGGTTCGCATTTTTTTTGCTTTAAATTCTTCTGTTAGTACCTCTTATACATTTATGGATAAGAATTTAGTATACATATGTTGACTTGTTTTTTCGTTAGTCTTAGGCAAAACCTTAAAGCTTAGCCGTAGTTAAGGGTTCATTTTTTAACGTAAGAATAGTAGAAAAAGAAACTGCATATATGCGAAATTTTTGGTCATAAATCGTATTATAAACTAAGGTAAAAAGATGAGCTTTTACTAAAATGATTGATTGTCTTAAATAACTAAACATAAATGGCTTAATATTTGTAGCAAAGTATTTACAAAAGCTACATCATAATTGTGTATTCGGTTAATTTAAAATTTATGTTAGTTCATTCATTAGATAACATCAAAATAATACTACTAGGGCTATGTTTGTTTCATGTGCAGCTGGTAAGAGCGCAACTTGGTATTTGCAAAGGGACTTTAGGTCCCCCGATTTTTATGGAAGACTTTGGTAGTGGCAATGGCAATGTGAAGCTTGTTAAGGGAAGGACTACATATAGCTTCACTAGAAATAGACCAACAGACGGTTCTTATACGATTTCAAACAAACATAAGCACTTTAACTGGTTTAAACTTAATGACCATACGCCTAATGATGAAAATGGCAGAATGCTTATTGTTAATGCCAGTTTTGAGCCTGGTGAATTTTTTAGATTACCTATTTCTGGACTCTGTAAAAGTACATTTTATGAATTTTCATCTTGGATTGTAAATTTAACTAGAACCTATACAGAGGCTTGTGGCAAAGGAATACCCATAAATGTTTCTTATCAAATATGGAATAAAACAAATGAAAAACTACTTGCTAGCGGAAATACAGGACCTATATATGGTGGAGCTGAACCAACTTGGAGGCGATTTGCACTAATGTTTTCAACGAGACCTAATGAAACATCTGTTATTTTAAAAATTCGTAATAATGGAAAAGGAGGCTGTGGCAACGATCTCGCTCTTGATGATATAGCGCTAAGACCCTGTGGAGATATAGTTAATGTTGTCGATAAAAACAATGAAAGTCGAGTTACTGTAAATGATACGGATGCACCACTTACAACCACATTAATGGCCAAACCTAAATTTGAAACTTTTTCTTTCTACTTCTACCAATGGCAACAAAGTAAAAATGGCGTAGACTGGAAAGATATCCCAAGAGCTAAAAAAGACACTTATAAAATACCACCTATAAGTTCTAAAGTGTATTATCGAACTAAAGTTTCCAATAAAGTTCAAGACTTAAATTTTGCTTCATGTTATTATTATTCAGAAAATTATGAGGTAAATGTGTTAAAAAGCAAACCCGTAGTAGCAAAAAGACCTGTTGTTAAAGGCGTGACAAATTTAGTTCCTGAAATTACTAATGCGACAGTTCCAATTAAAAAACAAGATTTAGATAAAGCAAATTTACCAAAAACCCACAAACAAGTTATTATTGTAAAACATGGTAACAAAGTTATATTTGATAAAGTTTGGTTTGATGGAGTGATTGGAAAATTTGTGCAAACAGGAGAAAAAATTTTGAGTAAAGGACATCCTAAAGCCTGTACAGTGGTGCACGAAACAGTGTATACCAAAACCGCGTACGGCGGCTATAATTCTTTAAGTAGATCGTATATAGAGAAGTAACAGGTAATCACTTAAGCAATCCTAGAACATATATTTGTTCTGGTCTTTTATTCACGCTTTAGTAGACAATAGCTATTATAAGAAAAAGGGCTTTTAGTTAATAAAGCCCCTTTTTTTATTCCTTAACGTCTTATACTATATTTTATAGTTTGTAGAAATTACAATTTTAGTTGCTACCAGTTTCTCGGCACATTTTGGTGTCTTTTATTCGTATTTGAACTTCATTATCAGAGCAACTGTCACAAGATTCGTATAAGCCGTATCTGGTAGTCATTGCTTCTGCCGTAAAGCTATGTTGTAACCTTTTTGATTCCGTATTGCCTCCACCACTAACTGTTATTTCAGAAAAAGCCATGCTATTCTTATCGTAACCAGCTTCATAGGTTAATTTGTATTCTACACCTTGCGTAATATTTCTTAATGGAGTCACGGTTCTTTTGCCAGCGCCAGCACTGCCTGTGTCAGTGGTGAAAGGTATTGTCGATTCGTGCATGTTTAGCTCGTATATTTCTTTACCGCGCTTGTCTTTTCTGTTTGTTTTGCTAACGTACAATAAGAAAACAGCACTCCTAGCTGTTTTTTCTTTTTTTAGACCATCAACTATCTCGCCAACGGCATGTGCCTGAACAATACAAGTAGCACCGCTGCTTACTTCATCCATTATGAACGTATAGCTTAAAATAGTGGAAGCTTCTTTTTTTAGGCTTAAGCTGTTAAAAAAACGTTCTACTCTGGTTCTTGTACCATCAAATTTTTGGTTATCGCCTGTTATTCTATATCTGCCATAACCTTTATCATTTTTATAACCTCCAAAATCATGTGGAGATCTACAATCAAGAGTACCTATGTTTATAGGGTTTTCTTCATCATCACAACCTGAGACTTGTCCTTTTGCTGCACTGGGTCCCAATTTAGGGAAGCTTTTTTCATTACAGGATGATTTAGCAGATAGACTTAGGTTTGATTGTAATTCTAATTCTTCTGAATCTTCGTTGATTCGATTTTCAGAACAAGACAAAGAAAAGCAAACGGAAAGGACTAATCCAACTTTTGTTAGTTTGGGTATTATATGTTTCGTTTTCATGTTATAAATTATTGGTTTTAAATACGGACCATTTTTTTCAAAAGTGCCACTTTAATATGCATATTTATACGTATAAGTTTTACGAGTCATAGTTTTGAGATGGATGTTAATGTTTTGAAAAGCATCATATTATACGGTGTTTGCTGCTTCAAATAGGAGCGTTTATCTTTTGCTAGACTAATTGGGGCGCAATGCGTTCTATGGTCAATTTATAACTGCTTACTCAAGGGGTTACGGGGTTTTAATAAAAAAAGAGAGCGTCTAAAATTAATTTTAGACGCTCTCTTTTTAAAGGAGGTAAAATAAAACGTTAAACTTTAGCTGTTGCGCATAAACTCTTCGGCTTTTTCTACCATATTTTTACTTCCGCATATAAAAGGCACACGTTGGTGCAGCTCTGTAGGTTCAATATCCATGATACGTGTATGGCCATCACTTGCTTTTCCGTTAGCTTGTTCCGCTAAAAACGCAACAGGATTACATTCGTACAATAAACGCAGTTTTCCGTTGGGGTTTTTGGAACTTTGAGGGTAAAGGTAAATACCGCCTTTAATCATATTTCTATGAAAGTCAGAAACTAAAGAACCGATATAACGAGAGGTGTATGGGCGGTCGCCTTCCTCTTCTTGACAGTATTTAATATAGTTTTTTATACCTTTTGGAAAATGAATATAATTGCCCTCATTTACCGAATAGATGTTGCCGTCTTCTGGAAATTGCATATCGGGATGCGATAAATAAAAGGAACCAATAGCAGGGTTTAATGTAAATCCATTTACCCCAACACCAGTAGTATATACTAACATCGTAGAGGTGCCGTAAACCACATACCCTGCAGCGACTTGGGCACTTCCTTTTTGTAAAAAATCTTCCAGCTGCACAGGGGTGCCAATAGGTGTTACACGTCTGTATATAGAGAAGATGGTTCCAACCGAAACATTTACATCTATATTAGAAGAGCCATCCAAAGGATCAATTAAAACCACATATTTGTTTTGGTGATTTTCATCTTGACTGTTAATAGTAATAAAATCATCTTCCTCTTCACTAGCAATACCGCAAACAATATTTCGTTTGGTAAGTGTTTGTATAAATTTATCGTTGGCGTATACATCTAACTTTTGTTGATCTTCACCTTGTATGTTGGTGTCTCCAGCTGCCCCAATAATATCAACTAACCCTGCTTTGTTTACTTCGTGATTTACAACTTTAGCAGCCAATCGTATTGAATTTAATAAGCTGGATAATTCGCCAGATGAATATTTGAAAGAGGTTTGGTTTTCAATTATAAATTCACCTAGAGTTTGTTTTTGATGCGCCATAATTTTTTTAGTTTACACCTACAAATATCAATAATTTTTAATAAACTACAACGTTTTCGTTGCTTAGAATGTCAAGAAACGATGAACTTTAATTATATTCGATAATAACTCCAAAAGAACATGAATCTAATAATTAGAGACGCAAAAATAGAAGATATGCCAGCAGTGCATCAATTAATAAGACAATTGGCTGTTTTTGAAAAAGAGCCCGATGCAGTAGAAATAACAATTCAAGATCTAGAACGAGATGGTTTTGGAAGCGTGCCGCGGTTTCATTGTTTCGTAGCCGAAGTCGATTTTAAAGTAGAGGGGATTGCATTGTTATATCATCGGTATTCGACTTGGAAAGGGGCTGCGATCCATTTAGAAGATCTTATTGTAAATGAAACAATGAGGGGCAAAGGAATTGGTGCAAAATTACTAGATACAGTTGTAAAATATGGACATGAACTTGGTGTAAAGCGTATCAATTGGGAAGTTTTAGATTGGAATACACCAGCGATAGATTTTTATGAAAAGAAAGGGGCTCATGTCATGCGAGAGTGGAATGTTGTGCATTTAGATGAATTAGGAATTAAAAACTACATGTTAGCACAGGATTAAACCAGATTATTTTTCGTTTATGAGGTAGAGCTTATTAGAAAGTATCTAATTTTAAAATGTATATTTAGAGCATATACCACATGCTATAAGACACCAAAAGAGCTGCGCAATACATGCTCAAAAATATGTTAAACAAGGTGCAACCTATTTTTATTTATTATTTTTACGCTTATGGGCCAACAGCAAAAAGCAGGATTAGTAACACCTAAAGAAGTAGCTAAAGCGATACAATTGGATCGTTTTGGAATATTAGGGACGTTTTTAGGCTGGTTGCTCATGAAACTTCTTAAAATAGCTACACTTAACAAAATTTACAATCGTAATAAACATTTAAAGGATGTTGCGTTTTTAAATGGAATTTTAGATGAATTTCAAATTAAATTCGAAATACCAGAAGAAGATCTTAAACGGCTACCCAAAGAAGGCGCCTTTATAACCGTTTCTAACCATCCTCTTGGAGGGATTGATGGTATTTTATTGTTAAAGTTAATGTTAGAACAACGCAAAGACTTTAAGATTATAGCTAATTTTTTGTTACATCGTATTTTACCTTTAAAGCCTTATATTATGCCTGTTAATCCTTTTGAAGATAGAAAGGATGTTAAATCGAGCATCTCTGGATTTAAAAATGCGATAAAGCACCTGCATCAGGGATCGCCTTTAGGGGTTTTCCCAGCAGGCGAAGTATCCACGTATCGCGATGGTAAACTGGTTGTAGATAAACCTTGGGAAGCAGCAGCTATGAAACTTATACAAAAGGCAGAAGTACCAGTAGTGCCTATATATTTTCATGCTAAGAATAGTAAGTTGTTTTACAAGCTATCTAAAATTAGCGATACGTTTAGAACCGCTAAACTCCCTTCAGAATTGTTAACCCAGAAGCGTCGTACTATAAAAGTAAGAATAGGAAAGCCAATTTCTGTGAAAGATCAAGCCGAATATAAATCGTTAGCTGCCTTTTCGGATTTCATTAGGAAAAAGACCTATATGCTATCTAATAGCTTCGAGAATAAAACAAAATTATTAGAAAACATTTCATCTACATTAAAAGTCCCTAAATCTCCTAAAAGTATAGTAACGCCAGTAGATAGTGTTTTAATGGAACAAGAGGTTAAAGCTCTTAAAATCGAAGATTTAAGGTTGTTAGAAAGTAAGAATTATGAAGTTTATCTCGCACCTGCTTCTAAAATACCTAATATACTAACAGAAATAGGACGGCTTAGAGAAATTACCTTTAGAGCCGTTGGAGAAGGCACCAATGAAGCTATAGATTTGGACGATTTTGACAGCTATTACCACCATATGTTTTTATGGGACAGTTCAAAAAAGGTCATAGCAGGCGCTTATAGAATGGGCTTAGGAACTCAAATTTATGCCAAATATGGTATTAATGGATTTTACCTTCAAGACTTATTTCGCTTTGAACCAGAGTTGCATAAAATGATGAGCGAATCCATTGAAATGGGAAGGGCCTTTATTGTTAAATGTTACCAACAAAAGCCAATGCCCTTATTTTTACTTTGGAAAGGGATTGTGCACACTACTTTAAGGTATCCAGAACACAATTACCTTATTGGAGGTGTGAGTATTAGTAATCAATTTTCTAATTTTTCTAAATCACTCATGATTGAGTTTATGAAATCTCATTACTACGATCCTTATATTGCGCAGTATGTACGCCCCAAAAAAGAATTTAAAGTGAAGCTAAAAGATGCCGATAAAGACTTTGTATTTGATGAGTCTGCTGCAGATCTTAATAAATTCGATAAAATTATAGACGAGATAGAGCCTGGGGCACTACGTTTACCTGTGCTTTTAAAAAAATATATCAAGCAAAATGCAAAATTGGTTGCTTTTAATGTTGATCCGTTGTTTAACAATGCAGTCGATGGCTTAATGTATATAAAAATAGACGATCTGCCAGAAAGCACAGTAAGGCCAGTTATGGAAGAGTTTCAAATAGAATTAGAGCGTAAGGCTTTATAATTCTAAAACGTTATTTCTTGATACTGTTTAAAACAAGAGTATGCAGAAGCACATCTATTTATACGTATTCAAAAGTTAAAATACAACAAACAACTATAGTCTAAACTCGTATTTTTCATATGAAAAGGAAGGGAGTTGGGTTTCAAGTGCGATCAAAGATCCTGTTTTGTTATCATGACGTGCTGTTGTCGTTATCGTTTTCCATTCAGAAAACGCATAAGGTGTTTTATGAATGTAGGCGTTCCAAGCCGCTTTTCCTGCTGTATTTAGTATTTTTATAGGATCGCCACGTTTGTCATATTTAGGCTTTAGCCAAATCGATTTGTAATTGGGATTACTCTCCAGAAAACTTTGAAATTTGTTCTGCGATTTACTGTATAGTGCTTTTCTATATTTTAATTTAGAACCTACTGGTAAATGAACGTCTATTTCTAGATGTACAAGTTCGTCGGGTTTTTCATTTAAATCGCTATCGTTAAAACTATAAAGTAAAGCGTCGAAATTGTTCGAGGCTTCTTTTTTTGCAAATAGTGCTTTTATAGTATTGCTCTTTAAAGCAGGAGCGCCCTGCTGTATTGTATTGTATCTGGTTTTGCCAACCATTTTATTGAGTTCTAGTATCGCCCCAGTATTTTTAGACCCCTTACGCATTCCCCATCTGTAAATTTTATCAAGACCTTTTGCATTATGAGTATAAAACATGTGAGAAAATGCAAGGTCTATGATTTCAGAATGTGTGGTAGATACTTTCATATAATTACGACCCTTTATAGAGGTTACAGAGGCATATTCCATAACATCTAGAATGGTATGAGCTTGCCATTTAGGGTGCTCTATTAAAGGCGCAAATAACGTTTCGTATTTAGTGCCAATCTGAAGTTGCTTATAATCGTTTACAATAACATAATCTGAAATACCCCAAAAATCATAACGCACATCGTGATCATAACAATAGCTGATAAGGCTAGAAGCAAAAGAAGCAAATACTTCGCCTTTGTAATTTTTAACCTTACCTGCTTTAAATAAAAAATCGGGGGTTCTGGTGTGTATTCCTATTTTTGCATCTGGCAATACAGCTCTTATAGCTTTCTCTGTAATGGCAAAATAGTTGATGAAATCTTGTTTGGTACCTCTCCAATGGTCTGGAGTTTCAATTTCAGAGCCAACTCTAAAGCGCCACTTTAGGACTTGTTTTTTACCATAGTTTTTCACCAAAGCTTTTAACATTGCCGTTATAAATTTTGCGTAAGCCTTCTTATCTTTTGGGGGTAGTGAGTTGCCGTATATAGATACCCGTTCACTTTCTTTAAAATCGGTGCCATTATAAGGCACATCATCAGGCAAGAAATTATAGCCGTGCTGAAATGCCCAACAAGGTTGGTCTAAAACAATTTGATGGATTTTGGTATTAGAACGTTTAATTTTATCAATTCTAGAAAACAAGGGTTTCCAATTGTAAACATATGTATTCGAAATAGAATCGTAACGGCAAGGGTCGTACGCATAGTTAGGCACTTGTTTACCGTTTACCATTTTAGTGATACCTCCAACCATTCGCACAACATTTACAGACATGTTGTTTGCGAGACTCACCCCTCTAGAAGGAGAAATACGGTTAGCAACCGTCCATACGTTATGCAGTTTAGATGTCGCTTTGCTAGAGTCTGTAAAATCTGTACCTAAGGTAATTTGTGCTTCTAATAAGCCAAATGTGAAAAAACTAGCGAATAGGAAGAGTTGTGTGTATAGAAAAGTGATCGGTTTTGCATTAATTTTGTAGATCTGAATCATAATTTTAGTGCTATTCGGGGCTAAATTAGTTGTTTTTTTAAAAAAAGACAATGCGTATGTTTTAGAGTTTAAGCTTATAAATCAAATATGAAATGATAAATAGCTGTTGTTTTAGGATCATATATTCCCAAATTTCCCCAATATAAGTGCGTACGCAGGTGTATAGTGCTCCGTTATGTGAGTAAGGCGATAGATATTGCCTTGTAGTATATATAAATACGTCTCTTAACCTTTTCTAGTAGAGTGGATAAGAGACGTGTGTTTTTAAGGAGAACTTTTATTTATAGGTTAGAAAATACATATTTCATTTCTGTAGCAATTTCTAAGCTTCTATTGTAATAGGTTTCTGTTTGTAAGGGCGTACCATCAGATTTTTTAGGATCTTCATACGTAATAGGAATGCGTGCTTCGCAACCGAAAACCATAGGACATCCTTTATCGGCTGAAGAACAAGTCATTATAGCAGCAAAGGCAGATTCTGGATTAAAGGCGTTACTAAATTGCTTTGAAAACGCAATAACAGCGGCTTCATTTGCGGCGAATTTTATACCATACACAGGGTTTTTGTCTTCAGATAGTTTTAAAACTTGAAACCCTTGAGCTTTTAATGTTTCGCCTACCTTGGGAAACATTGCAGTAGCTTCTGTGCCTCCAGAGTAACTAAATACATTGCTAATGTTATGATGAGCGGCCATAGTTTGTGCCCAAATCTGCGACAAATGACTGCGTCGAGAGTTATGTGTACAAATAAAATTTAAGCGAATGACAGCCTTAGCTTTAAGTTTGGCTTTTATAAAGTCTATAAGTGGTTGTAGAACTGCTTTGCGTTCTGTACTAATCGTTGTCGTGTCTAATCCTGCTATAGTAGTAGCGATTTCTGTAAATAACATAATGTGTATTTTTAATAATTAACAACAACCACTACTAGGCGAACAACAAGACGCATTATTGGTATCTGCAGCTTCTGGTTCAGGCACACCGCATAGTTCTTTAGCTTTGCAATCTGTAGGTTGTATAGCAAGTTTAACGATGAGATTTTGACCACGTATTTCAAAATCGTTTACAAATAATTGCGCTGTATGAAAAAGCGCGTTGCTATACTCAAATTTCACTTCGGCATCTAAGACATAAGGTTTTATACTGCCCACTTTATTAAGAATGCCAAGTGCTTTTAAAACAGACATGTATTCTGTTTTGCCAATCTCATTTGGGCTTTCCCATAATTGTATAATGGTTTCCTTCCAGCTATCGGTTTGCGCACCACAATCTACAGCGTCTACAGTAATGTGCTTCACTTCGGTAATGTGATAATTAGCGCCTACAAAAACACCTTCGGCATATTCAAATAGAAGTGTTTTATCTTTATGAGCGTTTAGTACAGTAAATAAGTCTTGAGTTTTCATGGGTATAAATGTGTTATAGTATAGAGATTTTTTAACAACACTTAGCGGCTGTTGTTTTAAAAAAGTGATTAAACTGGGCTTGGAATTCTTGGAAACGTTCTATATTCAAGCAGTAGCAAATGCTTTTGCCTTTGTAATTGCCTTTTAAGAGTCCTGCTTTATTTATCACTTGTAAATGCTGTGATATTGTGGGCTGCGACAAACCTATTTCGTCTACAATATCGTTGCAAATACAGGATTCTTGTTTGCTTATATATTGCAATATGGCAATACGTGCAGGATGCGCAAAGACCTTTGCAATGGTAGCCATTGTTTTGATGTCCTCTGCGTGTATGTCTAATTTAGAAGCGCCCATAGTTTTGAATTTTTCGGTTCAAAAACTGAATTAAATTGTTATATTGCAATATTACGATTATAAAAATAATAAAAAAAGCCAAAAGCGTAATAATTTACTTTTGACTTTATAGGTATGCAGTTCATTAAAACCAAGGCTTTTGTCCTGCTTGATACGTATTATAAAATTCTTCATCAGATTTTGTTAAATAGATGATGCCTTCAATAAGCCCAATGATTCCAGTTGCCCACACAATTATAATGCCAATTCCAAAACATGATAATAAACAACCAACTACCGATATGCTTAAAAGAATAATGCCTTCTTTTTTGTAGCCTAAAATAAACTTATGGATTCCTAACCACCCCAAAAATATAGCTACAAGACCCACTAACATCTTTTTATTATCATCTGATGTGATGATTTCTTTAGCACTTTCGGCAAAATCTGAAGCCGATTCTTTAGCCTCATTAGCTAATTCGCCCGCTTTATCAGCTGCTTTTTTAGCGCCCTCTTTTGCATCGTCTAACATATCGTTTAAATCGTCGTTTAGGTTTTTTTCGTCTGACATAATATTTGGTTTTTGTTTAGATTTTAAATGTAATAAAAATAATAATCATTTAACTGTTTGTAGCTTAATCTCTTAAATTGTTACTGTTTTTATTATCGAAATAGCATGATGAGTCCGCCAAATGCAGTCACGATAATAATGAAGCGGCGGTAATTCACATTAGAAATGTGTTTTACCAGCTTAGCCCCTAAAAAGAATCCCGCTAAAATGGCAGGCACCACTACTAGATTTAAGGCTAAACTTTCTAGAGTTACGGTTTTCCAAACGAAAAAATGAAAAGGTAGTTTAAAAACATTTATAATAAAAAACAGCCAAGCTGCTGTGCCAATAAATTCGTTTTTAGGCAAACGTACTGCTAAAAAATAAATATTAGAAATAGGGCCTGCTAAGTTTCCAATCATGGTTGTAAAACCAGCGAGAAAACCTGCTGTACTCGAAAACCATTTCGAATGTGGTGCTTGGGTAGATTTTAGTTTTTCGAAATACCACATAATGCCTATGGAACTTATAATTATGAGTGCCATAACCCGCTTAAAGGCGGTTTCGGAAATAAAATCGCCAACCCAAACGCCTACTAAAACACCAATAATCATGGCAGGTAAGAGTTTTTTAATAAAACGCCATTGCGTGTGTCTATTGTAATAGCTTACCGCTACAATATCTGCCGATATGAGCATCGGTAATAAAATACCTGTCGATGATTTTTCTCCAAATACAAAGGCCAGAATTAAAATAATGATAATGCCTATACCTTTAATCCCAGATTTAGAAAACCCTAGAATAAAAGCAGCCAATAGTATGGCTAACCATTGTGCTTGTGATAAATGATGCGCGTGTAGTAATTCGAGATAGGCCAAAGTGTAGGTGTTTAAATTTAACTTAAGATAACAACTAAAAAGCAACCCCCAATTTAAGTGAATAAATTGAGGGTTGCTTATTGTTTTAGTATTGAACTCATCTTGACGTTTTGTTTTTAACCGAAAATGAGTTGAAATTTAACC
>CAZLTR010000086.1:0-13022 GCA_964562415.1 uncultured Hyunsoonleella sp.
GTGGTATGATGGCAGATTGGGCTAACGATGATGCTAAATTATTAGGATGGAGAGCAGAAACTGCCGAAACAGCATTTGAGAAAACACCAGCTGGAGATGTAGAAATTAGCGAGCAAGAGTACTACGATAACGGAGTATTAATGGTGGCTTTAGTACGCGCAGGTGTAGAATTAGCGTTCGAAGCAATGACAGAGTCTGGAATTATCGATGAGTCTGCTTATTACGAGTCTTTACACGAAACACCACTTATCGCAAATACAATAGCAAGAAAGAAATTGTATGAAATGAATCGTGTAATTTCTGATACTGCAGAGTACGGTTGCCATTTGCAAAAGATAATGGAGAGGTTGTAGACAATGCTAAATTAATAGAAGTGAATGCGGCATTAAGAAACCATCCAGTTGAAAAAATTGGAACGTTCTTAAGAGCATCTATGACGGCAATGAAGCCAATAGTTTAAGTAAATTATAGTGATGGAGAACACCTATTTTCCAAATATTAATGATATAAGAGTAGCTGCCGATACGATTAAAAACGTATCGGCAGTTACGCCTTTAGGGCATAGCTTGCGTTATTCTAAACTGTTCGACGCTACAGTTTTACTTAAGCGTGAAGATTTACAACAAGTACGCTCTTATAAAATACGGGGAGCTTACAATAAAATAAGTGCATTAGTGCCAGAAGACGCACAGAAAGGTGTGGTATGCGCCAGCGCAGGCAACCATGCCCAAGGGGTTGCTTTATCTTGTAAATTATTGCAAATTCATGGCACTATATATATGCCAACGCCAACACCTAACCAAAAGGTAGAGCAAGTAAAAATGTTTGGCGAATCGTATATTACTATTAAACTGGTGGGCGATACTTTCGACGATGCTTACGAGGCATCAATGCAAGAATGCGAACAATCTGGTAAGTTATTTATCCATCCGTTTAACGATACAAAAGTTATCGAAGGCCAGGCAACAGTAGGATTAGAAATTTTACAACAGACCAATGCACTAATCGATTATGTCTTTTTACCTGTTGGCGGCGGTGGTTTGGCATCTGGAGTATCTACGGTATTTAAAATACTATCCCCACAAACCAAAGTTATAGGTGTAGAGCCTGAAGGCGCACCGTCTATGTCGGTGTCTATTAAGAACAATCGCAACACGACAATAGATAAGATAGAGAAATTTGTAGATGGCGCTGCAGTAAAACGCGTGGGCGCTCTTAATTTTGAGATTTGCAAAGCGAATCTATACGATATGATTACGGTGCCAGAAGGCAAAGTATGTCAAACCATTTTAGATCTCTATAATAAAGATGCTATTGTTGCAGAACCAGCAGGAGCTTTAAGTTTAGCTGCTTTATATTATTATGCCGATACGATTAAAGGAAAAACCGTAGTATGCGTGATAAGTGGTAGTAATAATGATATCACCCGTACTGCCGAGATTAAGGAGCGGGCACTTTTATATAATAACTTAAAGCATTATTTTATTGTTACATTTCCACAACGTGCTGGTGCTTTAAAAGAATTCGTAGCCGATATCTTAGGGCCTAACGATGATATTACCCATTTTGAATATACCAAGAAAACGAACCGTGAAAATGGCTCTGCCGTTGTTGGTATAGAATTAAAAGCGGCTGAAGATTTACAACCGCTTGTAGCTAGAATGAAACAGCGTAACTTTTATGGTGATTATTTAAATGACACGCCAGATTTGTTTCGATTCCTAGTTTAATCTATATGATTTCTTTTTTGTGTTAAAAAACAACATTTAAAAGAGAAAAATCTTTTTATTTGTTGTATTAAAACTAAACTTAAAACAACATGAAAAAATTAATTATAATGTTAGTGTTGCTATCTGCTGCGTTTTCGGTAGAGGCACAAAAAGTAACAGGAGAGTTAAGACGATGGCATAAAGTTACTTTAACTTTTGACGGTCCAAAAACATCAGAGACAGCCAAGGCGAATCCTTTTTTAGATTATAATTTAGAGGTTACCTTTACTAATGGTAAATTAAGCTACACAGTACCAGGGTATTTTTCTGGATGCGATACTCCAGCAGAATCTAGTTGTAGTTCTGGAAATAAATGGAAAGTTCATTTTGCACCAGGAAAACTTGGGGATTGGAAGTGGAAAGCATCTTTTAAAAAAGGAAGTAAAGTCGCTATTAATGGGGGTGGTAAGTCTGGAGGCTTTATGGATGGTACATCGGGAACTATTACTATTAAAGAGTCAAACAAATCGGGTAGAGATTTTAGAGCAAAAAATAAAGGCCTATTGCAATATGTAGGTGAACATTACTTGCGCTTTTCTGGTACTAAACCAGAAAAACCAAATGGATCTTGGTTTTTTAAAGGAGGAGCAGATTCTCCAGAAAATGCACTTGCTTACAACGACTTTGATAATACACCTAATGTAGGGAATAGGAGAAAGTCTTGGAAGCCTCACCAAAAAGATTATAACGCTAATGATGCCTCTTCGTACACATGGAAAAAAGGCAAAGGGTCTGAAATGTTAGGTATGATAAACTATTTGTCGGGCAAAGGACTTAATGCTTTTTCTTTTCTAACATTTAGTCTTCATGGAGATGATGATAATGTTTTTCCACACTTATTAAAAGTGTCGGAGAGTAAGTATAATAAATTTAAAGATGCAGACCAATGGAATAAAGGGGTTTATAAAGACCGTTTTGATATTTCTAAACTGGCGCAATGGGAAAAGGTGTTTGAATATGCCGATAAAAAAGGGATGTTTTTACATTTTAAGACCATGGAGACAGAGAATGATAACCTTATGGATAACAACAAAAATGGGACACAACGTAAAGTGTATTACCGAGAGTTAATAGCACGTTTTGGTCACCATTTAGCATTAAATTGGAATATTGCAGAAGAATCTACTATCCCAACAAATGTGGTAAAAAGTATAGCGTCCTACATAAAAGCAAAAGATCCTTATGGGCATCATATTGTATTACATACATATCCAAATAGTAGGGATAAGACTTACACACCACTATTAGGCAATAAGTCTAAGCTTACAGGAGCTTCAATACAAACTAATAATTTTAATATCCATAGTGTTATTAAGCAATGGGTTGATGCGTCTGAAAAAGCAGGTAAAAAATGGGTAGTTGCTTGTGATGAGCCTGGTAATGCACAAATAGGTATAGATGCAGACCCTAAAGGGAATGCTGCCGTGAGAGCGGAAGTACTATGGGCCACTTTAATGGCAGGAGGTATAGGCGTAGAATATTATTATGGTTACCAAACAGGTGAAACAGATTTGAGTGCGCAAGACCATAGATCTCGTGATAAGAAATACTCTGATGTAAGTCATGCGCTTAAATTTTTTAATACCTATTTACAGAAAGATATCACCAGTATGAAGTCTTCCAATGCGGTTACAACAGATAAAAAAGACCATGTTCTTGCTAAGGCAGGAAAAGTATATGTTGTTTATCGGCCAAAGGGAGGGTCTACAAAAATTAATGTATCTGGCACCAATAAAACGTACAACGTGCAATGGTATAATCCAAGATCTGGAGGCGGGCTTTCAAAAGCAAAAACTTTAGGAAGCAATTTAGTGGCGCCAGATAAAAAGGACTGGGTAGCTTTAATTGTTAAAAAGGACTCTGGCTCTACAACACCAAATCCAGAGCCTACTCCAACGCCACCTTCGACCGATGAAACCTGTGTGGCTGTAGAGAAAAATGGAGTTATCGCAGTAGAAGCAGAACATTTTTATAGCCAATCCAAGACAAACAAACGCAAGTGGCATTTGTTTGATAAAAACACTACAAGTGGACCAAAACCAGATAAAGATAAGAGTCACCATAGTAACGCAAGTGATGGTGGGTATTTAGAGATATTACCAGATACTAGAGCCGTACATAAGGATAAGCTTATTAGAGGAGAAAATTTTTCTGATGATCCTGGGCAGCTAGCTATTATTAATTATAAAGTAGAATTTGCGTCTGCAGGCAAGTACTTTGTTTGGGCAAGAGTATATTCAACAGGATCGGAAGATAACGGTGTACATGTTGGTTTAAATGGCAAATGGCCAGATTCTGGAAAGAAAATGCAGTGGTGTTCGGGTAAAAACAAGTGGACTTGGGAAAGTAAACAGCGTACCAATGCAAACCACTGTGGAGAAGCGCGTAAAATATTTTTAAATGTGCCATCGGCAGGTGTGCATACAGTATCTTTTTCTATGAGAGAAGATGGCTTCGAAATGGATAAATTTATTTTATCTAAAAGCTATGTAAAGCCTAAAGGAGAAGGACAAAAAGAAATACTTGAAAATTGTAACTCTAGTAAAAAATTAGCAAATGCTAAGTCAAACCCTTTGCAAAATAAGTCATTGACTTTATATCCAAACCCAGCTACTACTTTAATTACTGTAGAACGTAATGCGCTAGCACAAATTATAATCTATAACGCATTAGGTAAAGTAGTCAAATCTATTAAAACGCCTAAAGGCACAAATAAATTTGAAATGGATGTTAGCAATTTACCTTCTGGCTTATATTTTCTAAAAACAAGAGATGTTAATGCACATGTTCAAGGTACTAAGTTTACAAAGAATTAGATGCGTATTTACAGCAAAATAAGCTATTGATAAAAAACAGGCTGCTTGAAATTGTATTTTAAGTAGTCTGTTTTTTTTTTTAACTTGAAATTAATAAGTTTTTACAATGGTATAGGTTTTTTAAATCAAATGACTTAAATATTTGATTAATAATGGGGTACGTGCAGTAAAAACTATTTTGTTAGATCGAATTTACATTAAACAAGAAATTATCTGTTTTTAACACACAAACAGTAGGTTTTATAATTTTTGGTAGTTTAATGATAGAGTTTAAAAAAAGTCTTTTCGAATCAAAATATGAAAATAAACTTAAGCACTTCTAGCTTTTGGTGGTGAAAATTCCTTAGAGCAAGAGTTAAGATTTCTTTGTGTAGAGATCTATTACTTCTAGAGGCATTTACAATGTATGTTGTTAATGGCTTTTTTTATTAATTTTAAATGTTATTAGGTATCTTAGCCCTATTAAAAGCTAAAATTCATGACAGAGACGCTAACGAATATACCAGAAGATTATAAAATAACTTCGTTATTACATCAAAACACCTATTTGGTAGATGGGGAATTAAAACCATGGAGCGGTGCTACCGCAGAAGTATTTTCTACAATTTCATCTACAGAAATTTATGCGCCAACACTTTTAGGAACAGTGCCGCAA
Source organism: uncultured Hyunsoonleella sp. (assembly GCA_964562415.1). Classification (GTDB taxonomy): domain Bacteria; phylum Bacteroidota; class Bacteroidia; order Flavobacteriales; family Flavobacteriaceae; genus Jejuia. The sequence goes on from CAZLTR010000086.1 coordinate 5,241, forward strand.
TTAGGAGAAAAAGAAGCGCTAGAAGCTTTAGAGTCCGCGACCACTGCCTACGATAATGGACAAGGATTATGGCCAACCATGAAGGTAGAAGACCGTATTGCGTGTTTGGAAAAGTTTGTAAAACAGATGAAAACCAAACGCGATGAGGTTGTTAAATTATTAATGTGGGAAATAGGGAAGACCTTACCAGATTCGCAAAAAGAATTTGATAGAACAGTAGATTATATAAACGACACTATAGAAGCCTATAAAGAGCTTGATAGAGACTCTGCAAGATTTGAAAAAAACTCTGGCGTATATGCGCATATACGTAGAGGTCCTTTAGGTGTTGTATTATGTTTAGGGCCTTATAATTACCCTTTAAATGAAACCTTTTGCTTGTTAATCCCTGCGCTTATTATGGGAAATACAGCGATTTTTAAGCCTGCAAAATTAGGGGTGTTATTAATTTCACCACTTCTAGAAGCATTTCAAAACAGTTTTCCTAAAGGTGTGGTAAATGTGGTTTATGGAAGGGGACGCGTATTGGCAACACCAATTATGAAATCGGGAAAAGTAGATGTACTTGCTTTAATAGGAAATAGTAAGTCGGCGAATGCCTTACAAAGTCAGCACCCTAAAGGCAACCGTTTACGCATGGTTTTAGGATTAGAAGCTAAAAACCCAGCAATTGTTTTGCCAGATGCCGATTTAGATTTGGCAGTGGATGAATGTATCGCAGGCACCCTGTCGTTTAATGGTCAACGTTGTACAGCATTAAAAGTATTGTATGTACACGAATCTATTGTAGAAGAGTTTAACAGGCGTTTTGCTTATAAGGTAGATCAATTAAAATTTGCAAACCCTTGGGATGAGGGGACAAAGTTAACCCCATTACCAGAAACCGATAAGCCAGCCTATATTCAAGAACTTATAGCAGACGCTACAGCCAAAGGCGCAAAAGTGATAAATGCTAAGGGAGGTGAAGCCACCGATAATTTTATATTTCCAGCTGTATTATACCCTGTGTCAAAAGGAATGCGTGTGTTCGAAGAAGAGCAGTTTGGACCTGTAGTTCCTGTAGTCCCGTTTTCTGATATCGAGGAGCCATTAAATGATATGGCAGACTCCGATTATGGTCAACAAGTAAGTTTGTTTGGTAAAAATGTAACGACATTAGCGCCACTTATAGATGCCTTGGTAAACTTGGTATGTCGCGTTAATCTAAATAGCTCATGTCAACGCGGGCCAGATGTGTATCCTTTTACAGGGCGTAAAGACTCTGCGGTAGCCACATTAAGTGTTACCGATGCCTTACGTTCTTTTTCAATACGAACTTTTGTGGCCTCAAAGGATAATGCTTATAATAATGCCATTCTAAATGAATTGCTAGATAAGAAAACATCAAATTTTATTAGTACAGATTATATTCTTTAAGAAGAAAGGAGAACAAGGCGAGTAACTGTAGGTACTATACGGCTTACGGTTTTAGAATGTTCTTTAAATAGATCCATATTATATAGAGGCTTTCCTAAGTGTAATCAAGATGTTATCGTCTAAAACTACGCTTAGTGAAAGCCTACTTAAAATCAATAGTCATGAAGACATTTTTAAACCTTATAACAGTGAGTTGTTTTGTACTAGCTGTATGTTCTTGTGGTGGAGAACAAAAAAGGAAACCCAATTACAGTTAAAAACAGAAGAAGCAGTTGTCACTACTACTGCTAATGAAGTAAATCTCGTAATCTCTGGAAATGATGCCATGCAATTCGATAAAAAAGAATTGAGAGTTAAAGCAGGGCAAAACGTAAAGTTAACGCTACGGCATATAGGGCGTATGAGTGTTGACGTAATGGGACATAATTTTGTGCTTTTAAAACAAGGCGTTAATGGCAATGCTTTTGGTGCTAAAGCAGCTTCGGCAAGAGCAACGGCATACATTCCAGAACATGCTAAAGCAGATGTTTTGGCACATACAACGTTAATTGGAGGAGGGCAGACGACATCTGTTACATTTAAAGCACCTGCCGTTGGTGTATATGAATTTATTTGTAGTTTCCCAGGACATTATGCCTTAATGAAAGGAAAGTTTATTGTCGAGTAATCCTCTTTTAAAACGATATTTTTATAGATAAAAAGCGTAAAGAATTTGGAAACACTACGACTATAACTGCAATGTAACACATACTGCATCAAAATTAATAAAAATGAGCGCTTTAAAATGGATAGTGATATGCAGTGTATTCGTAATGGCATGCAATTCTAATACTATGGAAAATAACCTTATTATAAAAGAGAGTCCTTACAACGTAGAGGCAACATACACTAAACTAAGAGCATTACTAGAGGGTAACCCTAACTTAAAAATTTTGTTAGAGTTAGACCATAGTAAAAATGCAGCTTCAGTTGGTTTGGATTTACAACCTATAAAAATCATTATGTTTGGGAACCCTAAATTGGGAACACCACTTATGCAGACCAGCCCAACAGCAAGTATAGATTTACCCCAAAAGATAATTGTATATACCGAAGATTCTAAAACTAAAATAGCCTATAATTCTCCTTTATATCTTAAAGAAAGACACACTATTGAAGGAAAAGATGAGGTGTTGCAAAAGATAACCAATGCACTGCACACAATTACAGAGAAGGTTATAGCTGCCGAATAGATTAAAAGCATAACGGAAGATTTTAAAAAGAAATGGGATTGTATTTTAAATACAATCCCATTTTTTATAGTCGTATACCAGTTCTAATATAAAGTGCTTTGATGTTACAAGCGGTATTAGTTGATAACGAGTTTGCTATTAAAAACTTGCCCTGTTTTATCATCTGTAGCGGTTACCAAATATACTCCCGTTTTAAAGGTATTGCCTTTGCTTAGAGTTACTTTACCTTCGATGGTATTAGCGGTATAAACAATTTTACCTAGCAAATCGCTAATTACAACGTGAGCAGCGTTAAAACCCTGTAGTGCAATGTCAAAACTTGACCCGCTAGGGTTAGGTGCTATGCTAATGTTTTTAGCCAAGGTTTCAGTCGTAGATTTTGTATCATTTCCAGTTTTTGCAGAAATAGCGCTGTTAAAAGTTACTACAGCTCTTACAAATGAACGTGGCGGAATAGATAAAAAGTTACGATTGTTTAAAGTTGTTCCAGCGTTGGGGAGATCAATGACTTGATCTAGTTGTCTTAAATCTTGTCTAACTCCAAAACCTGTTTGCGAAACACTAAAGCCCTCTTCCCGCGAATCATTGATGTCAAGCGATACTCTCGTTGCCTTGTTAGCAAGGTTTGTGATAAGATAGGTAATGCTATTGTTTGTTGTTCTTACGGCAATAGCATTAACCGCTTTAGTTAAGAACGCGTTTGTTTCTCTGCTAGATTCGTCATTTCCTGTGTAGTTTAGTGTTGGCGTGTTAATATCGATATTATCGAACATATTTTTTCCAACTAAGTTGTTTACTAACGTATTTTGTATCTTACCGTACCCCGTTAAACTATAAGTTGTATTCGTTTTAGTATTCATGACAAGATGTGTTGCATTCGAACCAAATGTAGTAAACCAATTCATGCGATCGAGACCTAGTGAAGATCGATTTTTAATAAGGTGCATATACGCATTAGCAGCACCAAGTACGGCAGCGCCTACATTATCTGAGTTTGTGCCAGCAACCCCCCACTCGGTAAGCCACACTCTATTTCTATTAGCTGGTACTAGGCTTCTACAGTAGTTTATAGATTCTTCAATAATTCGACCTGCACGCATTAATCGTGCTAAATTTTTAGGTTTTAGCAGGTTGGGGTCGTTAGACCTAGGGGTGGTGTCGGTGGTTTTTCTGTTTTCTCTAACATACCGGTGTAAAACAATGGCGTTGTAATTGTTGGCCATGCCGCTAATCATTTCTTCATTATAAACGCCATGTTCTACAACCACTCTCTCGCTTCTTACAAGGGTGTCGTTAGATAACTGTGCTTCAGAAAGTGGAGAGGGCCTGTGTGAAAGCGGCAAGCCAAAACGTACCGTTCTACCATTGGCAAACCTAGAGTTTCTAATTTCACGTATAATAGCGTTCGCTCTGGTTGTGAATTTTTCATTAGTATTTATACTTTTACTTCGCTGCCCTATAAAAAAGAATTCATTCCCTAACTCAAAATCTTCAACATCTAAGCTATCCATTATCATCCTTTCATAGCGTCTTCTATTGGTCATTTCGTCGTTGTTTACGATATTTAAAGGTGTTAGCAAGTCTATGCGTCTGTTGTTAGATTTGGCATTTGCTAAAAGCGTAACCAAGCCAGGGTAACCCATACGTATTTGGGCATTCGTTTCAACATGTTCTGTGCGTATTGTGTCTGCAGGGTTTTTTCTATTGTTTAAGCTGTTTCTAAGTAATAGATTCGCTCTAGGGTATACTCTAGAGTCGGCAGGGAGAAATTGTCCGCCAACGGTGGTTGCTTCCCAGTTATAAGAGTGTGCCCAGACCCCTTGAGGAAAACGTATAACAGTTTGACGATAGGTGTCTGTAAAGGGTTGTACTTCGAAAGCGTTAAAACCTTGTCCACCTCTTGTATCATTAGGGGATGATGGGGATGGACCAATAGAAGCCCTTCCTGTAGACGCGGAGTTAAAATCTAAATTCCCTCCTAATAACTTGGCGTTAAACCTAGAGGTGCCATCGTTAACGTTTATAGTTGTTCTAAAGGTATTGGTAAGGCCATTTGCATCAGGAATTTCTTGAAAAGGAAAGGTATCCTGGGCAAATCCTGTTAATGTTCCCAAAACCACGATTGCGGCCCAAATAAGGCCATACGATTTCTGTTTGAATATAAATAAATATTTGATTTTCATGTTTTTAGTATTTTGTAGTTAAATAATTATTGAAATATCTGTTTGTTTAGCTGTGAAGTTTAGTGTACCTTTTAACTTCACAAAAGTATCATGTCATAGGCGTATTTTTAGTGTGCCATACACGGGTGGTGTGGCAGGTTAAGGTGTTTTATATCTACGTGATAAAAAATAAGCTTAGTTGTTGATTTTTAAGTGTTTAACATATGTGAGTTAAGGGTTTAAGTATTAACTGTTTGTTTGTAAGTTGTTTGTGAGCTTGTGTTAAAGTTTGAAATGTGTTAAAACCACTGTGCGTATTTAGACCTTGGTATAGAAGGAAAAGATGCTGTTTTAGAAAAAGTTAGTGGCGTTTTACATGCCATTATCGAAAAGTAGTTGCATGGCCTCTACAATGCATGTAATAAGAGAATGAATAATGCATTAAGACGATCTCGTTTTTTATTTTACGACAAGCTTGCTGTAAAATGTTTGGTGAAATTTGTCTGTAACACTAACGAAATAGGGGTGAATTTCAGCCGTTTTTTAGGAAATAGAAAACGTAAAGATGAGTTTAGTATAAATAACCTTATTTAATAAATCACTTCTAAACAGATATAAGATAAGCTAGTGAATAATTTTTAACTTTGTATCTCTAATTATATGAAACTCTATACGAGTATACTATGCCGTTGTATTTAAAATCTATTTGTGCTATAATTTTATGTTTAAGTGCTGTGCTAAAGCTACAGTCTCAAAATAAGCCGTTACATGTCAATGGACTTACAAACAATTTTGAGGCGCAAGCTATTAATGCTACTTTATTGAATGGATTTTTTAAAACACTTAGTACTAAGCCTCATAAGTTACATAGTATTCTTGTTGCTAAGAAAGACACCTTAGTTCTTGAAGCTTATTTTAATGCCTTTACAGCAGAAACCACTCATGATTTACGTTCTGTAACCAAGAGTGTGCGTTCTCTATTAATGGGAATAGCCATAGATAAAGGGTTTGTAAAAAGTGTAAATGATCCTATTTCAAAATATTTAAAAACTCCAATTCCTCAAAAACATCTGGATGCGCGTAAAACGCAAATTACAATAAAGGATTTGCTTACGATGTCTAGTGGGTTAGACTGTAACGATTGGGATAAAAGCTCTAAAGGACAAGAAGATAAAGTTCATAAAAAGAAAGATTGGCTACAGTACACACTAGATTTACCCATGGTACATGCGCCTGGTGAGGTGGCTCAATATTGTTCTATGGGTACAGTATTGGCTGCAGAAATTATAAGCAGAGCCTCGAAAATGTCTATAGCCACTTTTGCTGAAACGTATTTATTTGAGCCCTTAGGAATTATAACTGTTCAATGGGGGCATACACAACAAAAGTCTGTTTTGCGTTCTGGGGAGCGTTTGTACCTTAAACCCCGAGATATGGTGAAGTTAGGGCAGTTAGTATTGCAAAAAGGACAATGGAAGGGGCAGCAAATCGTATCGGAAGCTTGGCTTAGAGAAGCAACAACACCAAAAACGACAATTACAGGAATAGAATATGGGTATTTATGGTGGCAATTTCCTTTTAAACTGAGTCAAAACACCATAAAAGGAATCTTGGCTACGGGTAATGGCGGACAGTATATCATGGTTTTTCCAGAGCAGGATATGGTTGTTGTATTTACAGGAGGAGCTTATAATTCGCAAGAGGATAAGTTTCCTTTTGCTATTACACAATCGGTACTGCTGCCCGCATATTTCGAAAATGCTTCTAAGGCAGAGTAGAAGTATAAGGAAAAGGAAAAAATGCCGACTTAATTCGTATAAGTAAAAGGCGTGTTTTATTGTGAATGCGTACATGGATAAAAAAAGAAATTATGAAAGCATTTTTTAAAAAAGTATTTAATTTTAAGCGTAAAATTTTAGCGGCATCTGTGCTTGTAGTGACAATACTTGGGGCATGGTCGTTTACAGGGGGTGTAGAAGAGATATGGAATTCTAAAACCTCCGTTGTTACGATTTTGAATGCTTTTGGAGCAAAAAAGCCAGCCCATTATATGGCCGTTTTAGATGCTGAAAACGTAAAGATGGGAGAAGATCTTATAAAGAAAGGACGCACCACAAAAGACGGTAAAATAAGTAAAGTGATTTCTAAGTTTTACATGTGTACCGATTGTCATAACACGGTTAAAGAAGATCCCGACTTGCGTTACAGCGACCCCGAGGCACGTCTCGACTATGCCGTAACACAAGGGCTTCCGTTTTTACAAGGCACGACCTTGTATGGCACCGTAAATCGGGATACATGGTACAATGGCGATTACGAAAAAAAGTATGGCGATTTAGTGGTGCCCGCACGGCATAATTTACGTGGCGCAATTCAATTGTGTGCCCAAGTTTGTTCGCAAGGACGTAAGTTAGACCCTTGGGAAGAGAATGCTATTCTGTCTTACCTGTGGACCATAGATTTAAAATTAGGAGATTTAAACGTATCTAACACCGATTTTCAAACCTTAACAACAACCAAGCTTGAACCAAACGATAATATGGTGGCCTTGGTGAAATCCTATTACTTAGGCTATTCTCCAGCCACATTTTTAGACACCAAGCCAGAGACAGAAGCTACTTTAACAGGAGATCCTGCCAATGGAGAACACATTTATACGGCCAGTTGTTTGCACTGTCATGGGCCTAACCGACCAGCCGAATATTTAAAATTAGGGAAAGATAAATTGAGTTATAAGTTCCTAAAACGAAAAACCAAAAACAACAGTGCCTTTTCTTTGTACAATATTACGCGAAAAGGAACGCACCCTATTCCTGGACACAAACCTTACATGCCGCATTACACCAAAGAACGTTTAAGCGAACAACAGTTGGAGGACTTAAGAGCGTTTATATATGAAGCTTCGAGGTAAATAATGTTGTTTTGAGTGAGATTTATCATAATTTTCATAGGGTTTTTTGTCTGTTGAGGTC
>CAZLTR010000087.1:0-8794 GCA_964562415.1 uncultured Hyunsoonleella sp.
ATGATAATTTTTCTCCCAGAGTAAAAGATGTAATAGCATACAGCAAAGAGGAAGCGCTTCGTCTTGGTCATGACTTTATAGGCACCGAACATTTAATGTTAGGTCTTTTACGTGATGGCAATGGCAAAGCGATAGACATTCTTAGCGCCCTAAATATTGATTTAAATCATTTAAGACGCAAAGTAGAAATATTAAGCCCTGCCAATCCAAGTATAAATATCGCTTCTAATCAGAAGAAAAATTTACACTTAACACGACAGGCAGAACGCGCTTTAAAAACTACATTTTTAGAAGCTAAGTTGTTTCAAAGCACCTCTATAAATACGGCACATTTGCTATTATGCATTCTTAGAAATGAGAACGACCCCACTACTAAACTTCTCAACAAGTTAAAAGTAGATTACGATAACGTTAAAGAACAATTCAAACAGATGATTACAAACGAAAATGATTACATAGAGCCCAAATCGGAATCGTTTCAAGACGACGACGGTAATCTTGGCGAAGAATCTCAAAAGGAAAACATATTTAACGCCCCTTCAGGGAAATCTAATAAAAAATCTAAAACCCCTGTTTTAGACAATTTTGGACGTGATTTAACAGCTTTTGCCGAAGAAGGTAAACTCGACCCTGTTGTAGGACGAGAAGCTGAAATACAACGTGTCTCACAAATTTTAAGCAGACGTAAGAAAAACAACCCTCTATTAATAGGAGAACCAGGTGTAGGTAAATCTGCCATTGCAGAAGGTCTTGCGCTTCGCATTGTAAAACGCAAAGTATCTCGCATTTTATTTAATAAACGTGTGGTGACTTTAGATTTAGCTAGTTTGGTCGCAGGTACCAAATACCGCGGACAGTTTGAAGAGCGCATGAAAGCGGTAATGAACGAATTGGAAAAAAACGATGATGTTATTTTATTTATAGATGAGATTCACACCATTGTAGGCGCTGGTGGTGCTACAGGAAGTTTAGATGCTTCTAATATGTTTAAACCAGCTTTAGCCCGTGGTGAAATTCAATGCATTGGTGCCACGACTTTAGACGAATACAGACAGTACATCGAAAAAGATGGCGCTTTAGAACGCCGTTTTCAAAAAGTGATTGTACAGCCAACAAGTGTCGAAGAAACTATAGAAATTCTTCACAATATTAAAGGTAAATATGAAGAACATCATAATGTGAATTTCACACCAGAGGCTATAGAAGCTTGCGTGAAATTAACAAATCGCTACATGACCGATCGTTTTTTACCAGACAAGGCCATCGATGCTTTAGACGAGGCTGGCTCTCGTGTACACATTACCAATATAGATGTGCCACAGCAAATCTTAGAACTGGAAAAACAGCTCGAACAAGTTAGAGAAACCAAAAATTCTGTCGTAAAAAAACAGAAATATGAAGAAGCTGCTAAGTTAAGAGATGACGAGAAACGTTTGGAAAAAGATTTGGCTATTGCCCAAGAAAAATGGGAAGAAGAAACCAAACAACATCGCGAAATTGTTACCGAAGATAATGTGGCTGATGTGGTTTCTATGATGACAGGAATTCCTGTAAACAGAATTGCGCAAACCGAAATTAATAAACTCGCAGAATTACCAGATCTTATTAAAGGTAAAGTTATTGGGCAAGACGAAGCCGTTGCTAAGGTTGTTAAAGCCATACAACGTAACCGTGCTGGTTTAAAAGACCCTAACAAGCCAATTGGTTCTTTTATCTTTTTAGGACAAACAGGAGTTGGTAAAACACAATTAGCAAAAGTACTTTCGCGTCAATTATTTGATAGTGAAGATTCATTGATTCGTATTGATATGAGTGAATACATGGAGAAATTTGCCATTTCGCGTTTAGTTGGTGCGCCTCCAGGATATGTGGGTTACGAAGAAGGTGGACAACTTACTGAAAAAGTACGCCGTAAACCCTACTCTGTCATTCTTTTAGATGAAATTGAAAAAGCACATCCAGATGTATTTAACATGTTATTACAAGTACTCGACGATGGGCATCTTACCGATAGCTTAGGACGTAAAATCGATTTTAGAAATACCATTATTATTATGACTTCTAATATCGGAGCGCGTAAATTAAAAGACTTTGGTACAGGTATTGGTTTTGGAACAGCGTCTCAAAAAGCCCAAGAAGATGCCAATGCCCAAAAAGTGATTGAAAACGCGCTTAAAAAGTCATTTGCTCCAGAATTCCTTAACAGAATTGATGATGTTGTCGTATTTAATCCACTTGAAAAAGAAGATATCAACAAAATCATTGATATTGAACTAGAGAAACTTCTATCAAGAATCAAAGGGCTAGGCTACGTATTAAATCTAACAGACAAAGCTAAAGGCTATATTGCCGATAAAGGTTTTGATAAGCAATATGGTGCCAGACCACTTAAACGTGCTATCCAAAAGTACATAGAAGACGCCTTGGCAGAACAAATTGTTAGTTCTAACCTTGAAGAAGGCGATAAAATTATCATCGATTTGGATGAGAAAACTGAAGAACTCGATATTAATATTGAAAAAGCAGAAAAACCTGCTGAGTCTTAAAAGGAAATTTTAAAAAGACCAAAGCCTACATCTTATTTTAGATTGTAGGCTTTTTTTTTGAACAAAACTGTAACATATTAAAAAAGTAATTATCCTTAAAGTATAAACACCTATTTTTTGACATCTAACAACTGCCGAAATATTGAACATTTAATTGAATTGTGTACTTCTGGAAACCAGTCTGCTCAATTAGAAATATACGACAGATATTATAAAGCAATGTATAACACGTCTTTAAGAATAGTTAAAGATAGATTTGCTGCAGAAGATATTATGCAAGACTCCTTTTTAACGGCCTTTACAAAGCTTAAAAACTTAAAAGACAAAAAGGCATTTAACTCATGGTTAAAGCGAATTGTTATTAATAATAGTATTTATCATTATAAGAAACACTCTATTAAACACGAAATACCATTAAGCGATACCTTGTTAAAAATTAAAGATCAAAGTGTAGACCATAGCAATTGTAATACCATTGAAACGTCTTTAAAAGTCAAACACGTATTAGAAGGGTTAAATGGTTTAAATGATAATTATAGAATTGCGCTTACCTTAAACCTAATAGAGGGTTTTGATTATAAAGAGATAAGCCAAATAATGAACATAAGTGATGCCAATTGCAGAACACTAATTTCTAGAGCAAAAAATAGTTTACGTCAAAAATTAAAACATTTAAAATATGAATAAAGATGATTTAGACAGCTTTTTTGAAACACAAAAAAATAAGTTTGACATTGAAGAACCTAGCGCTATTCATAAGGCTCTTTTTTTGGAAAAATTAAAGACTAAAGATGAGTTACTTTTTGCTCATAAAACAAAACAAAGGCGTTCGCTTTACATATCATTCTTTGGTATAGCAGCCTCTATTCTACTTATCGTAACCCTTAATCTTAACCCTTTTTCTAAAGAAGAAAATTTAAAAGATCTCGCTAGCGTGTCACCCGAAATGGCTAAAACGAAAAATTTCTTTACGGTTGCTATTTCAGAAGAATTATATAAACTAAAAAAAGAATCTATTCCAGAAGCAAAAATATTAATTCTAGATACTACAAAACGCCTAAACACACTCGAAGAAGCGTACGAAAATTTAAAAAAAGACTTAAATGAAAGCGGAAATGATAAGCGTGTCATATTTGCTATGATTACAAACTTTCAAATGAGAATTGAAATATTAAAAACCACACTTCAAAAAATAGACCATATAAAACAATTAAAAACGGCTTCCTATGATACGAACAGCACAATTTAAAGCTATTATCATTTTTTTATTCATCCCACTTTTTGTCACAGCTCTAAACACTTCAAAACTAAAAGGAAAATATAGTAAAGAAAAAAAAATTAATAGAGAATATTCGGTATCGCCCAAGGCAAACTTGAGCATTAAAAATAGCTATGGCAATTTAAACATTGTAACTTGGAATGAAAATAGAATTGTTATTGAGGTCACCATTACTACTTCAGGAAATAACGAAGAGAAAGTTAACAAACGTCTAAATGATATTTCTATCGAATTTGAAAACGATAGCAATCATGTATCTGCTACAACTAAGTTCAATAAAGGCTCATGGAAAAATAAAAACAACATTAATGTAAAGGTTAATTATATTGTAAAAATGCCTGTGAGTAATAGTGTAGATTTAGATAATGATTATGGAATTATAAATCTTGGAAAGCTTGAAGGACAAGCAATACTAAATTGCGATTATGGTAAAATAATGACAAAAGAGCTTTTAGCAGATAATAACATATTAGTATTTAATTACTCTAATGGATGTTATTTCGATTATATAAAATCTGGTCAAATTAATGCAGATTTTAGCAGCTTTACAGTTGAAAAAACAGAGCGCTTAGATATTAATACAGACTACACAAAATCAGAAATTGAAATTGCTAAAGACATCAATTACAACTGTGACTTTGGTTCCATTTTTTTAAAGAAAGTAAATACCGTTAATGGTAATGGCGACTATTTAAACGCAAGGTTCGGAGAAATTTATAACACCGCAATACTTAAAGCCGATTACGGTTTCATTAAAATTAAAGCCTTACAGGAAGGTTCGAATATGCTAAGCATTCAAGCAGGTTATTCTGATATTAAAATTGGTTTCGAACCTAATTTGAGTTTTAATTTTAAGCTTAATTTAAGCTATGCAAATCTCAACGGAAATCATGATGGGTTTATTTTTAAGAAAAAAGTAAAGGCCTCCATAGAAAAAAAATATGATGGGTATTATGGAAATGAAAATTCTGGACGTGAAATAATCATTAGTTCTCAGTATGGCAACGTCAATTTTATAAAAAGAACGCAATAAAAAAGACACTAAAGGCGAATGTATTGGATTTTATATTCAACGATTTTAGACACTATCCTAAAAAGAGTGTAACTTAAAACAACTTAGGTTTAACTCTAATTAATACCGTTTTAAATATTAGATATTACATTAAAATGATTTAAGTAATGATTATTTACAACAATACATTTGCCAATGTCATTATGCATTACCTTAAGCATTTCACAGAGCTATAATTTGCTCTTAGACAAACACATAAACCAATAAGTTGGTTAAGAAAATATTCGTTGAAGTAACTTTGATAGTATGCGTTCTAACTCATAAACAAAAGCAACACCAATTAATTAGAGAATACGATTCTTATAATCTATCACTAATGAGATAACACCATTGCATTATAAATACGAAACATCAAAACGCCCTTCTGTAATTTCAAAAGAAGCTTCTGGATCTCCTAAAACTGGAGAGGCTATAAAACTAAAAGTCCCTGTAATACGTCTATTCTCTGTATCATGAGTTGTAATTGTAAATGTACCTTCGCCTACATTAGCATTTGTTAACGATAAATTATATTGTGCCATAGGTAAAGAAGTACCTGTAAATTCATAATCCCCAGGAGTAATATTAGCCTCTAGTGTAATTGCAATGGTTTCTAAACTACTTTTGGTTGCAACAATACCTATAATTGGTGAACTCCCTGGTAATTCTGTTAACGTAGCATTAATGGATTCTTGATTAAAAGCTGTACCATCTACAGTTGCAGCAAAACTATTACTAGAATCTACTGTGACTAACCCTCCCGAAAAAGAAATATTTCGAAATACCCCGTTAGTAAAAGCTCTAGTATCTAACGAAGGGTGGTGTCCTGTAAAAGAAAATGTTCCAGAAATAGTTTCACGCTCTCGATCTATTTCTGTTATTTCGACTGTACCTTGGGACATCATAAAATCTGTAACTGCTACCCAAGTTTCGCCAGTTCCATTTAAACTCGTAACATAAGATGCCGAATTTACCTCTACTTCATTTTGAGTTACACCCAAAGTATAAGTTCCAACCGTATTACCTATTAGCGTTAAAGTAATAACTTCGCCAGTACTGGTTTTAACTCCTGTAATATTCATAGCATTGTCAATGAGCGTAGCTGTAGGGACATCTGCTGTAAAATTCTCTCCGTCTATAGCAACAGCAAATACAGCTGTAGTATCCTCTTCATCTGGTACAACGTCTTCTTCTGGTGTGGCAGTAATATCGTCTACTTCAAATTTTTCAATATTACAAGATAGCATTCCTGTAATTGCTAAGAATAAACCAAAATATTTTAAACGTTTCATCTATTGAATTTTTAAGTTGTACAAACATAATAATTAATACGCTTATACGCTGTAATAATTGTATACGCACTTGCTTTTATTTAATATATGGTCATAATTTTGCTTGTCAATACAGTGTTTCAAAAAAAAAACACTATCAATTTCTAAATGCAAAAGTTGGTATTCAAAAATGACTATACAGTACGCTTATGGTATTTATGAGCTAAGATTTAGCTGTTTTAGGTACACGAAGCAATAACAGAATACCCATAACAAAAAATACCACCAAGAATAGAATGGCATTACGCATACTCCCCGTTATTTGGTCTATAGTACCATAAATTACCATACCAATAACAATCCCTATTTTCTCTGCCACATCGTAAAAACTAAAATAAGATGTGGTATCTTCTGTCTCTGGCAAAAATTTAGAATATGTAGAACGGGCTAAAGCTTGCACACCACCCATTACCAAACCGACCAAGCTAGCTGCGATATAAAACGATAAAGGAGTTTGCATAAAATAAGCGTATATACATAAAAACACCCATAGCACGTTAATCCCTATTAAAGTATTAATATTTCCTATTCTACTAGACATTTTGGAGGTGAAATAAGCCCCTAGTACTGCGACCAATTGAATTACAAGAATGCTTACAATGAGGCCTTGAGTTTTGGCATCTGGCCCACCCCACTCAATTTCTTCTTCTCCAAAATACACCGCCACTAACATGATGGTTTGTACTGCCATACTAAACACGAAAAAAGCCGCTAAATACCGTTTTAATCTTAGGTTTTTTACTAAATCTTGCCAAACGACACGCAACTCTTTAAACCCATTAAATAAGACATCTCGAGTTACTTTTCTTCCTTTAGAATGCCCTTGAGGCAACCAATAAAATGCATACTGGCTAAATAAAGCCCACCACAGTCCAACAGTTATAAAGGAATAACGCATCATTTCTATTCTTTCAGCAGGAGTGTCCTGGGTCATTACCATAGCTAAATTAATGAGCAATAACACCACACTACCTATGTACCCTAAAGAAAAGCCTTTAGCACTAATGCTATCTTGCTGTTCTGGATAGGCAATATCTGGCAAATAGGAATTGTAAAAGACCAAACTGCCCCAATAGCCTATAAGTCCCATAAAATAAAACAATAGGCTAAGGTGTATCTTATCGGGAGATTTGTCGAACCAAAACAACCCTATACAACCTAAACTACCCAGGTAACAAAAAAACTTCAAAAAATTCTTTTTATTTCCCACATAATCTGCTATTCCAGATAAAATAGGCGATAATACAGCAACCACTAGAAATGTAAATGCGGTTACAAAGGTAATGAGTGCAGTACTTTTAAATGTTGTTCCAAAAGCGACAACCTGTTTCACATCTGTTACAAATAATGCCGAGTAGAATATGGGGAAAATAGATGACGCTATTGTTAAACTATAAACCGAATTTGCCCAATCGTAAAATGCCCAAGCGTTTAAAAGCTTAGCACTCCCCTTTTCAAGTTCTTTCATAAAAAAAGCTGCTCTTTTGTTGAGCAGCTTCTAAATTACATAAATATTTAATGTTATCTATTTATTTCCTAAAACTTGTTACGCCATATTTTCTTGCTTCTGCCTTAACCGTTGTTATTTAATATTTTGCACAACACTATTCGCTTAGACCATTGGATTTCATCTGAAAACCGCTCGATAGTCAAAGCTTCTATCTATAATAAAAATTCAATAATTTAAAACGAACTTAATTTTAATTTTGTAATTATGCTCGCAATAAAATATGCCGAATTTAAACGCAATCAAAATTTAAATAAAGTTTTGAAGCTCTATATATCGAGAAAAACCAGACCAGAAATTACGTCTACATTTAGATAATACGTATAAACACTCTAAGCATATATGCATCTTATTCAAACTAAATTGCTAAATCCTGGACATAAACACCCTCTAAAACACACTAGTCATAAAACAAAACTTGTGATTGATGGAAGTGTGGCTCATTTTAAAACTCCTTTAGGTATACACCTCATATCTTACGTGCTTAGAATAGCAACTTTAGCTTTTTGGGGCTTTACTATTTATAATGCCTTTACTTTTAATTTTTTACTCTTTGGAAACATCCCGTTTTTAGCTACTCTTATTTTAACACCTCTATTTTATATAGGAGGCCTGATTTTAACATTTTTGAGCTGGGCATTAAAACACGAGCTTAAAACAGCGTCTTATATAGACAAAGATTCGGGCAAAATATGTTTACCTGCACCACAAGACGAAGAAGACGAAAACAAATACGAATGCAAAGATATATCTGTGGTACAAGTATTAACTTACAGCCAGACCAGATCTTCTGGTACTCCAGGCGTTAAAATTAACGTTAAGTTATTTGAAATCAATCTCATAATGAAAAATAATACACGCCTACCCGTATGTACCTTACAACGCAATAAAAAAAAGGCAATATTGCTTGCGGATAGGTTAAGTACTTTTTTAGAAAAACCATTACGTATAGAAGAAAATAATAGTAATTAATCTACTGTTTTTGCTAGACATAAAGCATCTATTTTTTCACTTATACCAACTTCATAAATTGTATTTCAAATTCAAAAACCTTAATCCTAAACATTTTAACAGTAAAAC
>CAZLTR010000087.1:8804-12947 GCA_964562415.1 uncultured Hyunsoonleella sp.
ATCATGGTAAAAAAGTGATTCCTGTACATAAAAAAAGCTACTCAATAAAAAAAGAGTAGCTTTTCAACTATATACATATTTAATGTTGTGTATTTATTTCCTAAAACTTGTTACACCATATTTTCTTGCTTCTGCTTTAGCTCCTGGTGCCCATGCTTTTAGATTCGCAATTCGTGTATCGTTAGAAGGGTGCGTACTCATAAACTCTGGTGGTGCTTGACCGCCACTATTGGCTTTCATGCGTACCCAAAGTTGCGCAGCTTCATCGGGGTTATATCCCGCTATGGCCATTAACAAAATACCTATATTGTCTGCTTCTGTTTCATGAGATCTACTAAATGGTAACATACCACCTAATTGAGTTCCCAAACCATAGGCTTGGTTAAATTTCCCTCTTTTTTGCTCGTCTTGTATCACCACATTACCTGCCACAGCTCCTAATTGCTGTAACATCCCTGCACTCATTCGCTGTTGTCCATGATTGGCTAATGCGTGGGCTACTTCGTGTCCCATAATTGCTGCTACGCCAGTTTCGCCATTGGCGATAGGTAAAATACCCGTATAAAATACAATCTTCCCCCCAGGCATACACCAAGCATTTACAGTTTTATCATTCACTAAATTATACTCCCACTTGTAATTTTTTAAGTACCCTTGGCTACCATTAGCATTCAAATAGCGTTCTGCAGCTACTGCAATACGCTGTCCTACACGCTTAATCATTTCTGCATCTTTGGTGCCTTTAACAACATTATTTTCGTTAAGAAACTGATTGTATTGTGCAAAAGATGTAGGAAACAATTGTGTGTTAGGAACAAAAGCCATGGTTTTTTTCCCTGTAAACGGATTAGTGGCACAGGCAATTACCGCAAGCGTTATTCCTGTACACAAAAGCAATGATTTTATTTTCATAATAATTCTAAAGTTTAGTGTTATGCATTATAAAGAAGTACTTAATAAACGTCTTTACTTGGTTTCTGTATGCTTTAAGACCCATTTTTAAATGGAATGTCACATCAAACTACCACCCATTACAAATTTAAGACAGTTTTATTAATTTTTTTAAGATTTACAAAAATAGTTTATCTTAAAGGGTAAGATTATTTGTTATGATTCCCCTATGTAAACGACACATATAAAAAAAATTAAATACTATGATTAAATATATAACTATTATTGCTTTCGCTTTCATTTGTAGCTGTAGTTCTAACGCGCAAAAAACAAAAACAGAACCTCAAAAGACATATCCTGTTAACAAAACAGATGCTGAATGGAAAGCAGCTTTAACAGATATGGAATACTATGTACTGCGAAAAGCAGGCACTGAACGTCCATTTACTAGCACCTTAAATAAAAATTACAAACCTGGTGTGTATGTATGTAAAGGTTGTGAAACACCTTTGTTTAAAAGTAAGCACAAGTTCGACTCTGGGACGGGTTGGCCTAGTTTTGATAAAGCAATAGAAGGTAATGTGGTTTATTCTAAAGATTACGATTTGGGTTATGCAAGAACAGAAGAACATTGTGCTACCTGTGGCGGGCATTTAGGGCATGTTTTTAATGATGGCCCTAGAGAAACAACAGGTAAGCGCCATTGCATTAACGGAGTTTCTCTTAAATTTGTGCCGCAATCTTAAAATACATAACTCATAGACCGTTATTTAATCCTAATTAGTTATTAGAAAATCTTTTACGACTTTTAACTGCTGCAAACAGTAACTTCTAGGCTATATTTTTTAATTTAACCCGAATTAAGTGATAGAACATTGTCGTGAAGCTTTGAGATACCATAAATACTGACTTTTTCTTGATTTTAGCATAGCATCGCTATGGTTAAATTGAAAAAAGTAGTGTAGCGCCAGTATTTGCAGTAGCGCAAAGGTGTAATAGATGTTCTATCTCATAAAGCGGGTTTAACTGTAGTGATACGACACAGAAATTAAGAAAATAGTGTTGTTTATGGCGTTTGAAACCCTATGATGATGTTCCAATGCATAATTTGAGTTTAAACAATAGTATTATTTGAACATTAAAACTACTTAGGAGACCAAACATTTGCCCAATTAAGCTTCAACAAAGCACAGCAGAAGATCGTAACTCTACTGTTAGTATTGCTTGAAAATACGCAAAGCTGTTAGACGTATTTTTGAATTGAAGACAGCAAAAAACATGGCGTAAATGAGCCCTCCAAATTTACAGATAAGTTGTAATTTATTAAGAATAGAACGTATAGATTAGTGCCTCATGATAGATTATGCATTAGTCCTCCACATGGTTTTTTTTAAAAGGCCTAATAATTAGTCGGGCTTCACGATCGAAACGCACATAATTATACACCCAATTTACAAAAACCACCATACGATTTCTAAATCCAATTAAAAAGAACAAGTGTACAAACATCCAAACAAACCATGCAAAAACACCCTGAAAACTATAACGTTTTAAATCTACAACTGCTTTGTTACGCCCTATAGTTGCCATGCTTCCTTTATCTTTATACGCAAAAGGTACTAAAGGTTTATTTTCGATTATTCGAAGTAAATTATCTCCCAATTGCTCACCTTGTTGTATGGCGGGTTGAGCCATCATAGGCAGGCCTTGTGGAAAAGTTTCGGTGGTCATACATGCCAAATCACCAATCGCAAAAATGTGTTCAAATCCCTTTACTTGACTAAAGGCGTTTACCAAAACACGATTGCCTCTAGTGATAAACTGTTCGGCATCTAGTCCTTTTATCGTGGCGCCTTTAACACCAGCAGCCCATACCACGGTGGCGGCCTCAAAAGTAAGATCGGTGTTGGTTGTTACCGTTTTGCCGTCGTAATTGGTCACACGTACGTTTTTCCAAACGTTAACCCCTAAGCGCTCTAAGAAATCTTCGGCCCGTTGTGAAGCCCGAGTACTCATTCCTTTTAAAATACAATCGCCCGATTGTATAACATGTATTTGAGCCAAACGCGTATCTAAATCGGGATAATCTTTAGGCAAAATACCTTTTTTAATTTCTGCTAAAGCACCTGCCAACTCTACACCAGTAGGCCCCCCTCCTACAATTACAAAATTCATTAATGCATTGCGCTCATTCAAATCTTGAGTTAACAAAGCATCTTCAAAATTTTCTAAAATTAAACTTCTTAGGTTTAGAGACTGCGGTATGGTTTTCATACTCATACTATGGGTCTCTATAGCTGTATTTCCAAAAAAATTAGTGGTAGACCCAGAAGCCACGACAAGATAATCGAATTTTAAATATCCAATATTAGTATGCACGGTATTAGACTTAGTATCTATACTTTCTACTAAAGCCAATCTAAAATAAAAGTTAGGAAAATCTTTTAAAATTTTCCTAATGGGATACGCTATAGAATCGGGTTCTAGCCCTCCTGTAGACACTTGATACAGTAAGGGTTGAAACGTATGGTAGTTGTGCTTATCTAATAGCACCACTTGGAGCTCTTGTTTAGACAGCTTTTTAGCTAAAGCGACTCCAGCAAAACCACCACCTATAATAATGACACGCGGAAAACTTGTTCTAGGTATATTCATATCTTAGAAATTGCGAGGTAAAGGTAGTAATAAGATGTAAATTAATAAGGTTGTAAATTCTTTATTCGAATCTGATTTTGTAAATTTGCAGCCTAAATTTTAACAGATGAGTAAATACGATATTATAGTTCTTGGAAGTGGGCCAGGCGGTTATGTTACTGCGATTAGAGCGTCACAATTGGGTTTTAAAACGGCAATAGTTGAAAAGGAAAGCCTTGGAGGTGTTTGTCTAAACTGGGGCTGTATCCCAACGAAAGCATTATTAAAATCTGCTCAAGTATTTGAATATCTGAAACATGCAGAAGATTATGGTTTAAAAGTTAAAGAAGCTACGCACGATTTTGATGCGGTAGTTAATAGAAGTCGTGGCGTTGCAGAGGGCATGAGTAAAGGGGTTCAATTTTTAATGAAAAAAAATAAAATTGATGTTATTGAAGGTTACGGTACTCTAAAACCAGGTAAAAAAGTAGATGTTGACGGTACAGAATATAGCGCCGATAACATTATTATTGCTACTGGAGCACGCTCTCGCGAATTGCCTACATTACCACAAGATGGTAAAAAAGTAATTGGTTACAGACAAGCCATGACTTTAGA
>CAZLTR010000088.1:0-12938 GCA_964562415.1 uncultured Hyunsoonleella sp.
AAAAATGGTGAAAAAGGCTGGTTATGGGCAAGAGGTGAAGCCGTTAAAGATGAAAATGGCAACATAACGGCCTTAAGAGGAGCTGCTCAAGACATTACCCAGCGTAAATTAAACCAAGAAGAACTTATAAAAGCCAAAAAGGCGGCTGAAGATGCCAACAATCATAAAAACTATTTTCTGGCTAATATGAGCCATGAAATTAGAACGCCTATGAATGGGGTATTAGGATTTTCTGAATTGCTTAAAAATGACAAACTTTCTAAAAAAGACCGTTTAAAATATCTAGAAATTATAGATGGTAATTCCAAACAATTGCTCAATCTTATAGATGATATTATAGATATTGCCAAAATAGAATCTAATGAAATAAAAATATGTTATAAAGAATGCAACATCCCTAATTTAATACAAAATCTGGAGCTGACTTATAATGAGCTTAAAAAAGAAAAAAAGAAAAACCACATTACTATAACCAGTCATATTCCTAAAGCCTATGAAAATTTAATCATCATTACCGACCCTCAACGCTTACAACAAGTCGTATCTAACCTTTTAAACAATGCCCTTAAGTTCTCTGAAAAAGGCAATATAAAATTTGGATTTGAAGTCTTAGATGGGAACTTAAAGTTCTTTGTGAAAGATGAAGGTATAGGCATTCAAAAGAATAAACAACTCGAAATCTTTGAACGTTTCAAACAGATCAATTATAGCAATAATGCAAAATATGGAGGTACAGGTTTAGGTCTCGCTATTTGCAAAGGTATTGTAGAATTATTAGGAGGCGATATTCGCTTAGAATCTACATTTCGAAAAGGCACTTTATTTGAATTTACAATTCCTTTAAAGTTAACAAAAGCCAAAAAGAAACCACAACCTAAACTTGTACGGGAAGAAGATTTATTTCTAAAAAATAAAACTATTTTAATTGCAGAAGATGACAGTCTCATACAGCTGCTATTTAAAATTGTCTTAAAAGATTGTGGTGCTACTCTTATATTCGCTAAAAATGGTAAAGAAGCTATTAAAATGTACGATAAAAACCCCGATATAGACATTGTACTATTAGACATTAGAATGCCAGAAATGAACGGCATTGATGTGCTAGATAAAATTCTATCTATAAACCCAGATGCAAAAATAATAATGCAAACAGCTCATGTAATGCCACATGAAAAAGAAAAATGCTTTAATAAAGGGGCCGTAGGTTTCTTATCTAAACCCATTGTAAAAGAAGAATTATTCAATACATTACACAAATGGATGAACTAAATTATATTGAGATTTGTAGTATCGCCGCGCTGCAAATATAATGAGCATCTAATTTAAATACATAAAAGAAAACCGCTTGGTGCGTAATTTACACGAAGCGGTTTTCAAACTAAATAACCAACCAAAAATTTGTTATCTCCTAGTAACTATGCTCTAGGATTATCTTGTCTTTCTTTTCTAAATTTTCGCGTCTTATCGCCCTTAACTCCCGATTTTACAGGCTTAGATTTTAAAAATTGGATATTCCCTCTACCTTCAAATCTATATAAGGTTTCCGATGCAGCGTGAAATAACTCTATAGTATTATCATTTACAACGCTAAGCTCAAAAAATTCATTGCTAAAAAAATCATAATCTAATGTTAAAGTCTTCAATCTATCTGTACCAGCAACATTTCCTACAGCGTACAAGCCTGTATAATCCCAAGTTACAACAGTTACATTCACATCTTGAGAACTTCTAAACGTAGCGTCATCACCACCAGCCAAAAACTGTAAATAATTTTCATTGTCAAAAGCATTAAGCACACCTATTTCGCTAGTAAACGTTTTTTCCCATGCGTCGTACTCTTGTAAAAAGTAATGAATGTTGTCGTAAAACACGAAATCGTAATCAAAGTTTCTACGTTGATAGCCTTCTAAAAAATACGACGTATCTGTTGGCCTGTGATACAACTCTAACGTATTAGCATCTATTGAAAAAACTTCTAATTGTACTAAACCATCAATATCATGTCTTACATCTAAAGCCATACCAAATGTATCATAATGCCCTACATCTATACCAAAACCATCTCCAATACTACCTAAACCTACTAAATTCGTATTTGCATAAAGCACTCCATCTATAAAAGAAACTGTAAATGCCTTCTGTAAAAAAGGAAGCTCTCCAAAACCTAAGGTCTGGTTAATATCTACATACCATAAGTCATAAGCATTTAAAATAGCATCTAAACGTACTGGTTCTACCTCAACAACCTCGACAACTTCTACAACCTGAACTGTTTCTACATCATCTACAAGAACTTCAGCTGTACATGAGTTTAACAATGTTGCTACGATACTTATACTTAAAAGGAATTTTATAGTCTTCATAATCATTCATTTTTAGGGTTTCGAGATTGTAATTCCAAAAGGCATGCCAAAAAATTTCTTAAGTCATAATTAAATTAGTCATTTTCTATATTTTGTGTACTTTTGGCCTGTAAACAGATGTATCGTTTTTATGAGCAAACCTTTAAAATATGCCGTTTTTGGAGCAGGAAGTTGGGCTACAGCTATCGTTAAAATGCTTTCTGAAAACTTAGATGAAATTGGATGGTACATGAGAAGTATCTATACCAAAGAGCATATATTAAAGGAACAACACAATCCTAATTACCTTAGTTCTGTAGAATTTCATTTGGAACAACTACAGCTTAGTAATGATATGAACGATGTTGCCAGCTGGGCCGATGTTTTAATTTTCGTAATTCCCTCTGCATTTATTTACAGCGAATTAGAAAAATTAAATGTAGACATATCTAATAAAATTATCGTTTCTGCTGTTAAAGGGATTATGCCCGAAACGGGATTACTCGTTGGAGAACATTTTCACAAATCTTATAAGGTTCCAAACGATAATATCGCTGTTATAGCAGGGCCTTGTCATGCCGAAGAAGTTGCTTTAGAACGCTTATCTTACTTAACGATTTCGTGCTCAGACACAAAAAAGGCCGAAAACATTGCTAAAAATTTATCGAGCCATTACATTAAAACCACAGTTAGCGACGATGTAATTGGTATAGAGTATGCTGTAATGCTAAAAAACATATATGCTATTGCTGCAGGTATAGCTCATGGTTTAGGGTATGGTGATAATTTTCAAAGTGTACTTATGAGCAACTCTATTAGAGAAATGAAGCGTTTCATAAAAAAAATGCACAAAATGAAACGTAACATTAATAATTCTGCTTATTTGGGCGATCTGCTTGTAACAGGCTATTCTGTTTTCTCTAGAAACCGCATGTTTGGCAACATGATAGGAAAAGGATACACCGTAAAATCTGCGCAAATGGAAATGAATATGGTTGCAGAAGGATATTACGCTACCAAAAGTGCTCACCTCTTAAGCGAAAAAAATAAATGCGACATGCACTATCCTATCATAACGGCTGTACATAGTATTCTTTATGACAACAAAAACCCTAAAAAGGTTTTTAAACGCTTAACAGATAAGTTGGATTAACGTTTCACATCTGCAAACTACAGTACCGTCATCTTAGCTAACTTACACAGGTTACAAAACGCAGCTTAGTATTTTAAACAAAAGCAGCAAAACCGTAATACAGATACTACAATACAGCTCTAAATAATGCTATTTTAAACTACCATTGTTACAAAAACATCGACAAAATGCATTATATCTTCTAAAAAAACAAACTTTTTAACTTTCAAAAATCTTTAATACTTTCTAGGACGTATCTTTAAAAAACCAAATTTACGTTACTTTATGAAAACTAATCATTTTAAAGCTTACTGTCTTACTTTTTTTCTATCTCTTTTATTTTGTGTGACTTCTTGTTCTAAAGACGATGCTACAGATGCTCCTGAAGAACTAATAGAAAACAGCAACGAAGATATTCCAGAGAACAATAACACACCAGAAGACTCTAAACCAAACGACTCCAACACACCGCCCGAGGACACAACACCTCCTGATACTACCGAAACACCAAACGACACAACCGTTGGTGATTCTGAGCTTAACGCTGTAGCACAAGAGATATTAGAATTGGTCAATGCCCACAGAAAAAGCATAGGAAAATCTCCTCTTGCCGTAAGCCCTCTTGCCACAACACTAGCGAACGAGCACACCAATTACATGATTGGTATAAATGCAATAAACCACGATGGTTTTGATGGGCGCTCAGACCGCTTATCTAAAGAAGAAAACGCTAGAGGAACTGGAGAAAATGTCGCTTTTGGACAGCGAACTGCTAAAGACGTTATGACCGCTTGGCTTAACAGTAGTGGCCATCGTAAAAATATTGAAGGTGATTTTACCCATATTGGTATTAGTGCCTTAACCAATTCTTCTGGAAGACCATATTACACTCAACTCTTCCTAAAAAAATAACGCCTTACAAAACAATCGTTTTAAAAAGCGCTGAGAATTTATTATAATTCTCAGCGCTTTTTTTATCATATGCCATTCATGTAATTTCACTTCTACCGCTGTCTAAGCCAAAACCTCTACTATACGAAATTACCACAAACACTCCTGTAATCCTCTAACAAATTAATTTTGAAGGCTTTTACTTTCAAAAACATCTTAAGACACACACTAAAACTCTAAAGCTCTGTTTTTAAGCTTTTAAAATATTATGATGGTGTGACTTTTTTAATTAACTTGTTTCCTAAATACAAATACTCCAAAGAGTATATCTATTAAATCTTTAACACATTACCAATTTAACACTAACCAAATGAGTAAAAAAACAGCTTATCTTTTAGGGATAGTACTCACCATTGTTATCGGTATGATTTTGTATTATTATTTATGTTGTAGCCTATATTGTGGTACAACAGAAGTAGAATCTAAACCTGCCGATACAGAACATGTCGTCCCTCCTAAAGTTATTAACGCTACAAAAAATGCGTTTACCATTAACGATCCTAAAGGCGATTTTAACATCACGCTAAACGACAACTTTAATTTTAAAACCTCTAAGTTCTCTATTCTTGTGCCTGTTTCTGAAACTGTAGAGAATAGCGTTGTAAAACTTAAAGACTATCTCTTAGCCAATCCATCTAAGACTATTGATGTTACTGGGTTATACAAAAGTGATGAAACCAACACATCTGTCTACCCCAACTTAGGATTAGCACGTGCTAATGCCGTAAAAAACTACTTGGTACTACACGGCATTCCTGCAAAACAAATCGATACCTTTGGAGCACTTAATGATGCCATCCAACCCGATGCAGGAAACACCTTATATGGGCCCTTAAAATTTGGCATGTTAAATCATGACAATAGTGCTGCCGATAGTGCTGCGCAAGACGCTTTAGAAAAAGCTTGCCAAGCGATTAGAGACGCACCTTTAGTACTGCATTTTCAATCAGGGAAAGCTGCTATAACTTTAACTGCTGCGCAACGTCAAAAAATGGCCGACATTTCACATTGTGTAGATAAATTAGGGGTAAAACTTCAAATTGAAGGCCATACTGATAATACTGGCGATGCCACTACAAATATTGGTCTAGGGCAAAAACGTGCCGATTTTGCCAAAAACTATATGATTAAAAATGGCATCTTAGCCACAAACATTGAAACCTCTTCTAAGGGACAAACCCAGCCTATTGCAGATAACACAACCGATGAAGGTAAGGCTCAAAATAGAAGAACTGTAATAACTATTAACTAAAAATTTAAAACTTTAAAATATGAATTGGTGTATATTAATCCCCTTACTCGTAGGCCTTATTTGTGCAATTCTAGGCTATCTATTAGGAAAATTATTAGGAGGTAAAGACGATGAGTGCAACGATAAAATTGTAAAATTAGAAGCAGACCTAGAAGCCTGCAAAAAGAGCAAACACAATTTGGAAGCAGATCTAGAGGCTTGTATGAAAGCAAGACATACTCTAGAAGCAGACCTAAAAGCCTGCAGAAATAGCAAACTATCGTTAGAAGGCGATTTGAACGCTACGAAAGCGTCATTAGCCTCTTCTTTAACTGCCACTGCTGCACCTCTAATCGCTTTTGATGCCGCTGCCGCTAAAGCCGTATTTGGCAAAACTATAAAACAGGACGACCTTAAAATTGTGGAGGGCATCGGACCTAAAATACAAGAACTCTTCCATAACCATGATGTAAAAACATGGAAAGCCCTATCGGAATGTAGTGTTGAAAAATGCCAAAGCGTTTTAGATTCTGGTGGTGAACGTTTCAAAATACATAAACCTGGTACATGGCCTAAACAAGCACAATTAGCATATGAAGGCAAATGGGCCGAGTTATTAAAATGGCAAGACGAGTTAGATGGAGGAAAATAACCTTTTAAACATAACATGTTAAAATAGATAGACTACTATCGTTTTTTAAAAGCCGTTTCTGTACAGAAACGGCTTTTTTTAATACCATTTAAATAACACATAATAGCCTACAAATTAAACCTTTTCATTCTTCAATAGTCTTAGATACAAACCCCCTAGATATAGAGACCGACTTTAAATAGAGCCATTATGACCACAAAGCATATTCAGCATTTATACAGACGTATTGGTTTTGGGATTGTACCATCTCAACTACAAGCGCTATCTAAAAAAAACAAAAAGCAAGTAATTAATGCGCTTTTTAAAGCCTCTACAACCAATACCCCTTTAAAAATAGACACCTCTGAAATTGAATCCATTTTAAAAAATACCATCTCAAATGGGGTACAATTAGACACTGAAACACGAAGAAAAGTTCGAAAATTAAGCAAAAAAAAGCAACGCGAACTTAATGTCGCTTGGATAAATAGACTTACTAAATCTAAAGCGATTTTACGTGAAAAAATGACCCTATTCTGGGCCAATCACTTTGTTTGTAAAGACAATAATATTATTCACGTTCAACAATTTAACAACACCCTAAGAACGCATGCCCTTGGCAACTTTAAAGATTTTGTAAATGCCATTTCTAAAGAGGCTGCTATGACAAAATATTTAAACACCAAACAGAATAAAAAACAAAAGCCTAACGAAAACTTTGCGCGAGAGCTTATGGAACTTTTTACACTTGGTGTTGGTCAATATACCGAAAACGATATTAAAGAAAGTGCCAAAGCCTTTACAGGTTACAGCCATAACCTTCAAGGTGAATTTGTGTTTAAAAAACGCAACCATGACCATGGTCTTAAAACCTTTTTTGGAAAAACAGGTGCTTTTTCTGGAGCAGAAATCGTCGATATGATTTTAGAGAAAAAGGCCTGTGCACACTACATCTGCGGCAGGATATACCGTTATTTTGTGAATGACACCATTAATGAGACGCATGTTAAACAAATGACAGAGGTCTTTTACAACGGTTACGATATCGAAAAACTAATGCACTTTGTGCTCATGGCAGATTGGTTTTATGCCCCAGAACATATCGGTACAAAAATAAAATCACCAATAGAATTTATTGTAGGTTTAAAAACGATAATCCCAATTACTTTTAAAAAAGACCAACAACTCCTACTTATACAACGCTTACTTGGGCAAACCTTATTAGACCCTCCAAATGTAGCAGGTTGGAAAGGCGGTAAAAATTGGATTGACAGCAATACTATTGTACTTCGCTTAAAACTACCGTCATTGCTTTTAAATAATGCCTACATATCTACAGCAAAACTTGGAACGCAAGATGCCAATATAAACCTAAAAAAGCAACACTTTAAAACCAATTACAAGCGCTTTAACTCTGTGGTAAATTGGGATTACTTTGAAACGCTATTTAAAAACGTTACTGTAGCCAGTATAGATGAACATATACTAGCCTGCCCGCTACAGGAAAACACCAAAGCCTACCTAGCAGCATTAGAGAAAGTCTCGAAACAAGAATATTGCATTCAGTTAATGTCATTACCAGAATACCAAATGTGTTAATTATGGACCGAAGAAAATTTTTAAAACAATCCTCTCTTGCAAGCAGCTTATTTTTTGTCCCCAGCTTTGTTAAAGCTTTCGAAAACGTTGCCAGCAGCCGTTTAGGTTACAAACGCCTCGTTATCATACAACTCTCTGGAGGTAACGACGGTTTAAATACTGTTGTACCCTACAGAAACGATAACTATTACAAAGCACGACCCACTTTGGGGCTTACCGAAAAAGAGGTTATAAAACTCAACGATGAGTTAGGTTTACACGCCAGTTTAGCACCGCTTAAACGCTTGTATGACGATGGCTATGTGTCTATCATCAATAACGTGGGGTATCCCAACCCCGTACGCTCGCATTTTAGATCTATGGACATATGGCAAACAGCTTCAGATGCGAATACCTACTCGCAAAGCGGATGGATAGGCCGCTATTTAGATACTTACGGCAAAACACCATACAATGCCATAGAAATTGATGAAAGTTTATCGTTAGCCATGAAAGGCGAACGCCTTAATGCTATTGCAACAAAAGATGCCAAAGCCATGTACAACATGTCTAAATCGCCTTTTTTAAAAAATGTAAACCAACATCTTACCGATGCACATTTAAGCGAACATAATTTAGGGTATCTGTATAAATCGATGATCGCCGCAGAATCTTCTTCCAAGTATA
This sequence comes from uncultured Hyunsoonleella sp., assembly GCA_964562415.1. Classification (GTDB taxonomy): domain Bacteria; phylum Bacteroidota; class Bacteroidia; order Flavobacteriales; family Flavobacteriaceae; genus Jejuia. The sequence continues at coordinate 8,553 of CAZLTR010000088.1, forward strand.
TTTATGAAACCAGTAAAACAGTAACCTCTAAACAAACATACCCTAATCATAAATTTGCAAAACAATTAAAAACCACAGCACAATTCATAAACTCGCATTTAGACACTAAAGTATTCTATACCTCTTTAGGTGGTTTCGACACGCACGTTAATCAAAAAAACACTCAAAAACGCTTACTCAAGGTGTATGCCGAAAGTGTGGCCTCCTTCGTAGACGATTTAAAGGCGAATGACACGTTTAAAGACACCTTAATTTTAACCTTCTCTGAGTTTGGCAGGCGTGTTAAACAAAATGCTAGCATTGGTACAGATCACGGTTCCTCTAATGCATTATTTGTTATTGGGGCGCACTTAAAAAAACAAGGGCTTTATAACAACTTAGCGAGTTTAAGCGATTTGGATGCCAATGGCGACTTAAAATTTGAAATTGATTTTAGAACCATTTACGCCACAGTCTTGGATAAATGGCTCGAGGCTGATGCTAAAACAGTGCTTCACAAAACATTTAATCAGCTTGACTTTTTGTAAATACCTGTTTTTAAACCCCTAAATTTCTAACAAAAGACCTTGAAAAAATAGGTCATTAGTCTTTATTCAAGAATAACCCGTTTTACACGTTGAGAAATAGACGTAACCAGCTCGTAAGAAATTGTATGTGCTGCTGCTGCTAAAGTTTCTGCAGAGGTAGAATCGTCATCAAATACAATAACCTCATCACCTTCTTTGCAATCGATATTGGTAACATTTACCATAATCATATCCATACACACATTCCCTATTATTGGAGCTTTATGCCCATTTATAAAGACATAGCCCTTGCCATTACCATAAATACGACCAATACCATCGGCATGTCCCAAAGGCAAGGTTGCTGTTTTTTCAACATTGGTACTTTTATAAGCCCTATTGTAACCTACAGAAGCACCTTTAGGAATCGTATGGATTTGAGAAATAACAGTTTTTAAACTTGCAATAGGTTTTAAAAATTGGCTTTCCTCAGCAGAATTGCCAAAACCATATAGCCCTATACCAGAGCGTACCATATCAAAATGAGCTTCGGGATAATTCAAAATAGCAGAAGTATTACTCATGTGCAGCAAAGGTTTGTAGCCTAAACCAATGGTCATATCTCCCGAAATACGCTTAAACGTTTCTATTTGAGCTAATGTAAACTCACGTTCGTTGGCATCTTCACTAGCCGCTAAATGAGATAAAAGTGAAACCACCTTTACAGCTGTTTCAGCTTTCAATTTAGAGATAAGTTCTGGTACAACACTGGCAGCAAACCCTAATCGGTTTAAGCCCGTATTAAATTTAAGATGTACAGGATAAGCATTTAAGCCTTGCCTTTGGGCAAATGCCATAAATGCATTTAAAATTTTAGTATTGTACAAATTAGGTTCTAAATTGTATGCTACAATAGTTTCGAAATTTACCGCAAGCGTATGTAACACTAAAATAGGGGTTTTTACTCCTGCTTTACGCAGCGCTACCCCCTCTTCGGCATAGGCCACAGCAAAATAGTCTACCCCCAATTCTTCCAAATAACTTGCAATTTTTATGGCATCGCTACCATAAGCGAAAGCCTTCACAACAGCTAAAAATTTAGTGTTATGGTTTAATTTAGATTTTAAATACTTTACGTTATGTCGAAGCCGTTTTAAATCTATTTCAAGGATAGTTTCTTGTGCTTTAGGCATCAGGATGGTTTTCTTTAGAAGACAAATCATTTTGGTCTTTCACCTTTATGGCTCTAATTTTTTCTCGCATAGTTGCTTTGTAGTATGCTGCTCTGCTTAAAGGCTCATATTCATCAACTTCACCCAAAAGTACAATAGCATCGCTTTGAGCTTTTCGATAACTATACTGCGCCAAATTTCCTGTTTTTGTGCATACAGCATGCACTTTGGTAACATACTCGGCAGTAGCCATTAAATTTGGCATAGGCCCAAACGGATTGCCTTTAAAATCCATATCCAATCCTGCTACGATAACACGAATGCCTTTATTAGCCAAATCGTTACAAACCCGTACAATTTCCCCATCGAAAAACTGAGCTTCATCTATACCAACCACATCACAACCATCTGCTAAAATAGGAATGTTAGCCGCAGCGGGCACTGGGGTAGATCGAATTTCATTAGCATCATGAGACACCACCATGTCTTCGTCATACCTCACATCTATAGCAGGCTTAAAAATTTCAACCTTCTGTTTGGCAATTTGCGCACGTTTAAGACGACGAATTAATTCTTCTGTCTTTCCAGAGAACATGGAACCACAGATCACTTCAATCCATCCAAATTGTTCTTTATGATTTACTGTATTTTCGAGAAACATTTTGTAATTTTAACACGAGTGTAAACCCTTAATAAGGTTTTTATAAATGTGGTGTAAATTTATTAAATGCTGCGTCTAAAACCTATTAAATCTTAAAATTGTAAATACCACGCCTTTGCTTTGTATAACAATTGTTTTAAAAATAGTATTTTAGAAGGCGTAAAAGCTATTATTTCTAAACCCGAAGTCTCACTTCAAAATCGAAAAACATATGAAAAAGAAATTAGAATCTGAGTTGGTAAGTATCGCCCATAGAATTCTTAAATTAAAGGGAAAAGAAGATGTTTTTAAAATGTATGATGAAGCACGAGCGCTTTACGAAACCCTTTCGGTATTAAAGTTCGCTCATGAAAATTTTGAAGACGCCATGCCCACCATAGGGAACGACTCTTCATTTTTTGGCATGCTAGATACTGCTTTTAATAATAAGGTAAGTGATAATATAGAAGTCGAAGACAAAATTTATGTGAACCTAGATGAGGTCGAACAGGATGATATTTCTGAACCTGTGATGAATAAAATTAAAGATATGGTAGAATTTATGCCCGAAGAAACGCATCATACAGATGCGGTATTAGAGGCTATTTCACCAGAGCCTACTGCTCCAGACCATAATGATTTTGAAACACTCACGTCTGGTTTTAAAGAAATGCCCGTTTTTGAACCTGTTACTAATGTAACTCCAAATGGTAGCTCTGAAAAAAAATCACTCAACGATCGTGTTAAAAGTGGCGGTTTAGCCATAGGGCTTAACGATAAAATTGCATTTATAAAACATTTATTTGAAGGTAATGCGACCGATTACGACCGTGTTATTTCACAATTAAACACAATTAACACCTATAGTGCTGCAAAAGACTTTATAGAAACCATGGTAAAACCAGACTACAACCACTGGAATACCAAGGAAGAATTTGAAAATCGCTTTATGGAAATCATAGAAGCTAAATACAATTAATGAGTAAACTTTACATCGTTCCTACACCAATTGGGAATTTAAAAGACATCACCTTTAGAGCCATAGACGTTTTAAATACAGTAGATGTGATCCTAGCAGAAGACACCAGAACGTCGGGTAAACTGCTAAAACATTTTAACATTACAACACCTATGCAATCGCACCACATGCATAACGAGCATAAAACGGTACCTCATGTGATTCAAAAACTAAAAGCAGGATCTACCATTGCTTTAATTAGTGATGCTGGTACACCTGCCATCTCAGACCCAGGTTTTTTACTCACTCGTGCTTGCGTTGCAGAAAATATTTCTATTGAGTGCTTACCCGGTGCCACGGCTTTTGTGCCTGCGCTTGTTAATTCTGGGCTTCCCAATGATAAATTTGTGTTTGAAGGTTTCCTCCCTGTTAAAAAAGGACGACAAACACGTTTGCTCTTTTTAGCTGAAGAATCGCGAACTATGATTTTTTATGAAAGTCCGCATAAATTAATTAAAACTTTAAGCCATTTTTGCGACTACTTTGGAGAAGATCGTTTAATCTCGGTCTCAAGAGAACTTTCTAAATTATATGAAGAAACCATTCGAGGTACTGCTAAAACTGTTTTAACCCATTATACGCAAAGCCCTCCTAAAGGCGAAATTGTAATTATTGTTGAAGGAAAATCTAAATAAAATTAAAACGATGACTATAGATCTATTTAAAACTAAATTAAAAAATCACCCAAAGCAAATCGACTTCTCTGAAACCATGCAGATTATAGAGTCTAATTATGAATTTACACCCACAGCCTTTCAAAACGGCAGTCTAAAAAATGATGAAGGGCAAAACTCAGGCTCTTGCAAATTATTTGCTTTTGCTAAAGCGCAACAACTATCTAAAGCAGAAACTTTAGCTTGCTTTGGCCAATATTACTTTAAAGAGGTTCTAGAAGACCCTAATGGTGAGGGCCACCAAAACATTAGAAACTTCATGAAAACAGGCTTTGAAGGCTTAGAGTTTTTAGGAGAAGCACTTAAAGAAAAATAACAATTTTAAATGCTCCCATTTAAACCACTATACGAAATAGTGAACTCATCTTGAGGTTTT
>CAZLTR010000089.1:0-8317 GCA_964562415.1 uncultured Hyunsoonleella sp.
TTCGCTTACGTCTTCTCTTGTTGGTACATTAAATGTGCTCATAATTTTATTTTTTTAAATTTTTTAATATTGTTTTTGTGTTTTGTTTTGTTGATACAAAGGTGCAACCAAATTGAGAGTTACACCATGATTACAATTCCCATTAACATGTCAATTTTTCCTTTTAAGAATTTAACGAATCTACAGTAACTGCTACAAATGGTTTTTCTGCATCACAATAAAAATCGTGAATATGTTTTTGTTCACAATGTGTTTTACGTGTGATAGTGTTTAACACTTTTCTTCTCTTACCCTTGAATATTTCAATTAAATTGAAAATTGATTTATGCTTTAATTTCATAGTTTTATTGTTTTGATTACACTTTACAAATGTCGTTATTAATAAAGGGTTTTGAAATGATGAGACTTCCTCATTACATGTCAATTATTCCCTATGTGATGTTTTGAATTGATTTCTTAAAATCGGATGGAGACAAGGATGTATGTCTCTTAAATAATCTGCTTAAATGAGAGGCATCTTCGAAACCTACCTCATAAGCAATTTCTTTTGCTGTTTTATCTGTATAAATAAGTAGGCGCTTTGCTTCTAAAATAATACGCTCATGAATTATTTGCAACGGACTTTTATTAAGCTTAGAAAAATTATTAGAAAGGGTTTTTGGAGATTTGAATAAACGCTCTGCATAAAAAGTTACACTGTGTTCCTCCTTAAAATGACTCTCTACTAAAAGATTAAAGGCTCTTAAAAGATCTACTTTTTTGGTTCTAGTGGTATCCATCAAGCCTTCCTTACTTTTTAATAAACGCGTCGTCATAATGATAAAGCGTGCCATGAGTAAGCGTAACATTTCGGCTTGTATTGTATCTTTTGCTTCTAATTCGTCTAAAAACACATCGTGTAAAGTCTCAAACTTTTTACAAACGGTCTCTTTTAATTCTATAATTGGAATATGTGTATTCCCAAAAAATAACAACCCAGCGCAACTCACCTCCTGGTCATGATCTTTAATACAATAAAACTCTCTGTTAAATTGATACACTACTAAGTCTTTACCAGATACATATTGAAAAAAATGCATCGTAGTTAATGCGACTATGCTATGTGCTGGAATGGTGTAAGGCACACTATCTACAACGATATGAACCTTAGTTGTAGTTGTTCTAATAAAGGTGTAAAGCTCTGGACGTTTAGCCACCTTATAATCTTCCAACAATGTTTCGTTCCCTATTTTTAGGGAGGCCTGGGTAGAAAATTCTGTAAATGTTTGTTGCATTTATTATTTGTCAACAAACATTGAAAAACTTACATAAAAAAAACTCACTTTTTATAAAAAGTGAGTTTTTTAACCTTTTGTTTAGTCAAGGCATTACTTTGCAACCACAACAGCTACTAACCTATAGTTTTAAGCCTTATTGTGCTTCTTGCTTTGCATCGTTAATCATTTTCTCATTTGGCACAATTGCAACATTTACACGTCTGTTTTTTGCGCGTCCAGCGGCAGTTCCATTGTCATGTAAAGGCTTTGTTTCTCCAAACCAGTTAGTTGTTAAACGCCCTGCACTAATACCATTGCTCGTAATATAATTGGTTACTGCATTGGCTCTATTTTTAGACAAAGTCATGTTATAAGCATCATCACCACTACTATCTGTATGTCCTACAACCATAATATTAGTATCTGGATATTCTCTAAATACAGAAATAAGCTTATTTAAAGTTTGTTGTGAATCGGCATCGATATTAAACTTATTTGTTGCAAAATGCACACCACTACCGCTACCATCTTCAAAAGTTACCACAATAGCATCGTCTACACGTTTCACTTCAGCCCCAGGCACCTCTTCTTCAATCTTTTTGGCTTGCTTATCCATTTTATTACCGATAATCACACCAGCAGCACCACCTACAACACCGCCAATAACAGCACCTAACTCACCATTACCACCTTTACCTACGTTGTTACCGATAATAGCACCTAATACAGCACCACCAGCAGCACCTATAACACCGCCTTTTTGTTTGTTATTTGCGTTTTTTACCGCAGAACAGCTTGTAAAAGCAACCATAACTAATGCTGCTAATACAACCGTAAACACATTTTTTGATCTTGTTTTCATTTGTATTTGTTTTTATATTAATTGTTTATTACTTAAAATTACTCCGCTTTTTCAAAATTCATACTTATGGTAAATGCTGCCCCATCTACTTTAAGCGTTTGTTGCCATTCCATCGCAGTATCTGATAATGCGGCTAATTGCAAACGAAATCCTCTATTCGTTTCAGACTTATATTTTTCATCTGTTGGCTTCAAAAGAAAATCATACAATCCAGTCTCTGGATCTACTTCTTGAATATCAAACTTAAAGTAACGCTCTCCTGCATTACATCCTGGCTTTTGTATAGAATAAGTCCCTTTAAAATCATTCGGTACAAACTGCCAAGTACTCAACTCAAAACACGCCTTAGAAACATCAGATAACAACTTGATATCATAAGTACCCGCACGGTCGTAAGTCACAGACGTTAGCATCCAATTTCCTTTAATAATTCGCTGCGCTTGTCGCGTTACTTTAGTAGACCCACAAGACATGGCTAAAGTCACAATTAACACTAAAAAAAGTTTTTTCATAATTATTTGATTTAGTTTATCAAAGTTAAGCATTGTAGCTTTGAAAAAAACACAACTACTATTATAAAACGCGTCTCTTCATTTCTATTTACATTTTAACTCACCTGTAACCCATTACCAATAACAGCTCCTTTAGGTGTGTCTGGATTTACAAATACCAACTTCCCCTCTGGTGTTTCTGTCATGAGTATCATACCCTGACTTTCCACGCCTCTTAAAGCTCTGGGTGCTAAATTCACCAATACAGTAACCCGTTTACCAATCACTTCTTCGGCAGTAAAACTTTCTGCAATACCAGACACAATGGTGCGCGTGTCAATACCCGTATCCACCTTAAGTTTTAATAATTTTTTAGTTTTAGGCATTTTTTCAGCCTCTAAAATGGTACCAACACGTATGTCCAATTTCGTAAAATCTTCAAAAGTAATGGTATCTTTCTGTGGCTCTACTTTTGCATTTGCAGCTTCGTTGGCCTTTTTACTTGCTTCTAACTTATCTAATTGTTTTTGTATGGTCGCGTCTTCTATTTTAGAAAACAACAATTCTGCTTTTCCTATTTGATGCTGTGCTGGCAGCAAAACATCTTGAGCTGAGACCTCTTGCCACGATACCGCAATTCCAGCTTCTGAAAGTTTAAGAATTGTCTTTAACTTCTCTGATGTAAATGGTAAAAATGGCTCACTTAACGTTGCTAAGGCAGATGCAATTTGTAATGCAACGTACATAATCGTTTTGGTACGCACCTCATCTTCTTTTATAACCTTCCAAGGCTCTTCATCGGCAAGGTATTTATTCCCTAGACGTGCTAAATTCATTAATTCCTGACCTGCTTCCCTAAAACGGTAACGTTCTATAGAACTGGCTATCACATCTGGGTAGGCTTTTACAGCAGCTAAGGTATCTTTGTCTACAGTAGATAAATCACCTGGCTCTGGCACAATACCATCGTAATACTTATTGGTAAGCACCACGACTCTATTTATAAAATTTCCAAAAATAGCAACCAGTTCGTTATTATTTCTAGCTTGAAAATCTTTCCATGTAAAATCATTGTCCTTAGTTTCTGGCGCATTAGCATTTAAGGCATAACGCAACACATCCTGCTGCCCAGGAAATTCTTCTAAATAATCTGGCAACCATACGGCCCAATTTTTAGACGTGGATAACTTATTTCCTTCTAAATTTAAAAATTCATTTGCAGGTACGTTTTCTGGTAAAATATAACTGCCTTCTGCTTTTAGCATTGACGGGAATATGATACAGTGAAATACAATATTATCTTTACCTATAAAATGCACTAACTTCGTGTCTTCATCTTTCCAATAGGGTTCCCAATCTTTACCCTCGCGCTCTGCCCATTCCTTCGTAGATGAAATATAACCTATTGGCGCATCGAACCAGACATAAAGCACTTTACCTTCACCACCTTCGGCTGGTACAGGAATACCCCAATCTAAATCTCGTGTAACGGCTCTAGGTCTTAATCCATCATCTATCCATGATTTACATTGACCATAAACGTTAGATTTCCAATCTTTTTTATGCCCCTCTAAAATCCAAGACTTTAAAAAGTCTTCATGTTTATCTAAAGGCAAATACCAGTGTTTTGTTTCTTTAAGCGTAGGTGTGTTTCCTGTAATCGCCGATTTAGGATTAATTAAATCGGTTGCATTATGGCTCGTTCCACAGTTTTCACATTGGTCGCCATAACTTTCTTCATTCCCACATTTCGGACATGTTCCTACCACAAAACGATCGGCTAAAAACTGGTTAGCCTCGGCATCGTACAATTGTGCTGTACGCTCCTCTACAAATTCACCTTTAGCATCTAATGTTTTAAAAAATTCTGATGCAGTTTCATGGTGTATTGGTGCCGACGTTCTCGAATAATTATCATAAGTAATCCCAAAATCCTCAAAAGACTTTTTAATAATTGCATGGTACTTATCTACGATATCTTGGGGAGAAACCCCTTCATTTTTAGCCTTTATGGTAATAGGCACGCCATGCTCATCACTCCCTCCTATAAAAGCAACATCATTGCCTGTTAATCGCAAATAACGCGCATAAATATCTGCTGGAACGTACACACCTGCTAAATGCCCTATGTGGATAGGTCCGTTAGTGTAAGGTAATGCTGTAGTAATGGTGTATCTTTTTGGTTTACTCATTGTATTTCTCTAATGTAGGATTGAGCGCAGTCGAAATCCATACGATATAAAACTAAAATAAAACCTCTCAACTGCGCTTGAGAGGTTAATATAATAAAGCGTTTACAGGGCGTAAAAATACATAATTTGATACCCATTTAGAAAAAAAATGTACTTTTACATTATGCAAAAAAATCTATTCATTTTATGCCTTTTTAGCGTTATATACTGTTGTACGACAGCCGTTGTAACCTCTCAAAATGCCCTTTTAAAAAAACACAGCACGAATTTGAAACAACCACCTTACCTAAAAGCAGGAGACACTGTCGCTATTGTTGCGCCAGCTGGTATTTTAAAAAACAGAACGGCAGAAATTACAAAAGCCAAAGCCCTTTTAAAACGCTGGGGACTTCACGCCATTGTGGGAAAACATGTATTTACACAAGGCCATCATTTTGCAGGAACAGATGCACAACGCTGCGAAGATTTTCAAAATGCCTTAGACGACCCTAAAATAAGCGCCATATGGTGTGCACGTGGCGGGTATGGTAGTGCCCGTATTTTAGATGAATTAGACTGGAAACACTTTAAACAACACCCCAAATGGATCATTGGTTATTCTGATATTACGGCTTTGCACAGTGCCGTTCATAATTTAGGATTTCAATCCATACATGGGATGATGTGTACCAGCTTACAAGACGATCCAAATACCATAGAAAAAACGATAAGCACTTTTAAAAATGCACTTTTTGGCACAGCCTTGCACTACACACTTCCTAAGTCTACTTATAACATTGCAGGAACAGCAGAAGGTGTACTTATAGGAGGCAATCTTACAATATTACAAACCATGTTAGGCTCTAACACCAGCCTAGACACCACGAATAGCATTCTGTTTATTGAAGAAATTGGAGAATATAAATACCACATAGACCGTATGTTAAGAAGCTTAAAACGAGCTGGGTACTTCAAACACTGCAAAGGTCTTATTATAGGAGATATGACTAAAATAAAGAAGAACACCACGCCTTGGGGCAGTTCTATAGAGCAGCTTATTTTAGATGTTGTTGCCGAATATAAATTTCCTGTAGCCTTCCACATGAAAGCTGGTCATGAAAAAGACAACCGTGCCTTAATTTTTGGCAAGCACATCAACCTTAAGGTTACAGCTTCTCAGTCTGAAATTCGGTTTTAAACAAGTGGACTAAACAGCAGTTTATCCTTTAAACCCCTTGTACGCCTAGTCTATTTGTACTGAGTTGCTACATGCCACTGTACACGTTTAATGTTTTTATACTCCAATTGTGCTATTTAGGGTGCCTGATAGCAGTAACATGTATAAAACGAACATAAACCTTTGTTGATTTTCATTGAGCGGATTGTTTTGTCAATTCGTCGACAGTTAATTGTAAACTGTCTTAATTCATAAAAGTACAATCAATAAGCACCCTATATTTGTACCAGAAACAAAACATAAATTACAACACATGAATTCAGCAAGCTACTAAGCAGGAAATTATAAAAACACTCTCAAACAATTTAATGTTTGCATAACGGAAACTTGTAGCTAAAAATATATTATAACTGTTATTATCAACTAGGAATCTCTTAAAAACCAACCAGCTTCTGGTTGGTTTTCTCTTTTAATTAAAGGGGTTTAACTACACCCCAAACTGATTTAAATGATGGTCCAAGTGTTTATAAAACATATTATTCCATTCTTGCTTTGTTAACTTGCCAAAGGAGTGAGACGCTCTACCATCAAAATAACTCCCTCCTAGATTTTGTGTTTTTTTAATATAAGCGATTAACCGCTCTTTCTCTTCCTGAAAATTTTTAGCATCTGCTATGACAAACTGTGGCGCAGTTCTACTATTTTTCTTATAAGGCTTGTCATTTACAACCGTGTTTTTCACAAATAGTTTTAACATAAGTTTTGTAAACGCATTAGGTTTCTTGTGCTTATCTTCATAAGCCATTTCATAAGTCACATTACAATGCGCTAACATTTGATCTGCACTCATAGCCCCCCATTGGGCTTTACTAGAAGCTTCTAGTGCATTAATTCTATCTACAACGAGGTTAGCCTCTTTTAAATCGAAAATGTTTTTCATGTTTTTAATTTTAGGTTAGTAAACGCTCATGCCAATGTATTCATTTTATCCTAATCTTAAAAGAAAAGAGCACAAGATCTGCACACAAACCTCTACACAACAACCACATACCCTTTCAAATGCATTTGCATTACAATTTAATGTGATCGCATTAATAGAAATCACAATCACCTCTTAATTTTGAAATAAAACTTAAAACTTATAATGATGAAAGACTCTAAAAAACAGTTCGAATTTGTTAAAGACAGTGAAACCCCAAAAAGAAACTACATTTTCCAAAATGACCGTATTACAAAAATAGGCGCTTTTATTGTAGTCTCCTTTATTATAGGGCTTATCATAGCCGTGGCAGTATCTGGTATATTTATTTAATCCAATTTAAAAACGCAACTCTTTTTGCAATTGCTCGTAAGCCTCTTGCACTTGTCGAAATTTTTCTTCAGCACCTTTTTGATGTTCTTTTCCTAGATGTATAACGCGATCTGGATGGTACTTTTTTGCCATTTTTCGGTAAGCGCGTTTTATATCATCAACACTCGCTTCTTTAGTAACTTCTAAAATTTTATAGGCATTATCAGTGCTATTATAGAACATAGCTTTAATACTTTCATAGTCCTTAGTACTAATTCCTAAATACCCTGCAATAGTATAAATTTGCTGCACCTCATCTTTAGTAACAGTACCATCGGCCTTAGCAATACCAAAAAGAAAATGCATGAGTTGTAAACGGGACGCATGGTCCATCATTTGTCTAATCTGCAAACACACAGGCCTAACAGACACCTTTTGTTTGCTAATGCCTTTAAACAATTTAAAGGCATGGTTGGCACGTTCTTTACCATACATACTCACAAATTGTGTACGCACAAAGTCCAGCTCTCTTTGGTCTTGTACGCCATCGGCCTTTATAACTACAGAAGCCAACACTAAAAGGCTTACTTCAAAATCTCCCGATTGGGTTTCAGGACGCTGCCTTGGCTGGGGTCTACCAGATGAACTTCTTCTTCGAGAAGATGCTTCTTTCAAACGTTTTTTCTCGCTTCCATCTACCATAGAATCGATAATACTACCTAAAGCCAACCCTACTATTGCGCCTATAGGTCCTCCAAAAGACCACCCTAAAGCACCACCTATCCATTTTGAAATACTCATACTAATCTAAAATTTAGTTTACTGTTCAAACCTACACATAAATAACTGCTTTTAAAAGCAGAGGCTTTATAAAAAAACGCATCTGCAACTAAAAACCGTTACCTTATTAAATACAAAGCTCTAACGTTTCGTTTTAAAACGATTTCAAAAACACAATTACACCTTCTATTTCATTAATAAAATGTTAATTGCCTATCGAAATCTAGTAATTGTTAGTACTTTCCACAGTCATTTTGTTACACAATTGGTATCTTTGCAACTCCAAAAA
>CAZLTR010000089.1:8327-12917 GCA_964562415.1 uncultured Hyunsoonleella sp.
ATTAAAGTATATGTATCCAGCAGAATTAGTAAAACCAATGCGTGAGGATTTAACCAATGTTGGTTTTGAAGAGTTACTAACCGCAGAAGCTGTTGAAGCTGCATTAGCTAAAGAAGGCACTACTTTAGTGGTTGTCAATTCTGTATGTGGCTGTGCTGCTGCTAACGCCAGACCAGGTGCTAGAATGAGTTTAGAAAACGCAAAGCGACCAGACCAAATTGCTACTGTGTTTGCAGGTGTAGACAAAGCCGCTGTAGATAAAGCAAGAGCTTTTATGATTCCTTTTCCTCCAAGTTCACCTTGTATGGCTTTATTTAAGGATGGTGAGTTAGTGCACATGCTAGAACGTCACCACATTGAAGGACGCCCAGCTGAGCTTATCGCAGAAAATTTAAAGGACGCCTATAACGCACACTGCTAAAAATAGCTTTAGATGTAGGCATACCTGTTCTTACAAAACATAAAAAAACCACGAAAATCGTGGTTTTTTTATGCCTTTATGGCTTATTCTATTAATTTTGACCCATGGCTAAATTCTTTTCATATCCTATTTCAATAATTTACTATTTGTGTTTTTTAATGACACTAGTGGTATTCCACCCTATACAGTGGCTTTGCTTTAATCTTTTTGGTTATCAAGCCCATAAAAAAAGTGTAGACGCACTTCAATTTTTCTTATTGCGTTGTGCAAATATTTTAGGCACGCGTTTTTCATTTCACAACCCGCATAACATCCCTACCAACGTTCCCTTAATTATTGTAGCCAACCACCAAAGCATGTTTGATATTTCCCCTTTAATGTGGTACATGCGCAAACACCATGTTAAATTTGTGAGTAAAAAAGAACTAGGCAAGGGCATCCCCAGTGTATCTTACAATTTGCGTCATGGAGGCTCTACACTCATCGATAGAAAAAACCCAAGACAATCTTTACCAGCCTTAATACAGTTTGGCGACTATATTGAAACTCATAAACGTGCCGCCGTTATATTTCCCGAAGGTACGCGTAGTAAAAACGGTCAACCCAAAGCCTTTCAAACTAAAGGTCTGGAATTATTATTTAAAAAAATACCTTCTGCTTTAGTAGTTCCAATTACCATAAACAACTCTTGGAAACTACAACGTTATGGCCAATTCCCTATGGGCTTGGGTACACATGTAAAATTTACAGTGCATGAACCTTTAAAATTGGCTACCTTTGCAGATAAAAAAGCACTTATTAGTACCATAGAAGCTACTATTAAAGACCATATTCACTCTTAAACTACTATTATGTCGTTGAAAAATGTTAGACTGGAAGTAATGAAATTTTTAGAAAAAGATGTTGATGCCTTAATGGAAAAATATCTTATCCCTATTGATAGCATATGGCAACCTACCGATTTTTTACCTAATTCTGAAACTTCCGACGAAGCTTTCTTTGAGGAAGTTAAAGAAATTAGAGAATTAGCAAAAGAATTGCCTTATGATTTTTGGGTCGTTTTAGTGGGTGATATGATTACCGAAGAGGCTCTGCCTACTTACGAATCTTGGCTTATGGATGTAGAAGGCATTAACCAAATAGACAATGGTGGTAATGGCTGGTCGAAATGGGTAAAGCAGTGGACGGCAGAAGAAAACAGACATGGTGATGTACTAAACAAGTACTTGTACTTATCGGGACGTGTGAATATGAAAGAAATTGAAATCACCACGCAACACCTTATTGCTGACGGTTTTGATATTGGTACCGACAGAGACCCTTACAAAAACTTTGTATATACTAGTTTTCAAGAATTGGCCACTTATATTTCGCATAACCGTGTTGCAAAAATGGCTAAAAAAGCGGGCAACAAGCGCTTGGCAAAAATGTGTCAAATTATCTCTGGAGATGAAATGCGACACCACCATGCGTATTCAGAATTTGTAGAACGTATCTTTCAAGTTGATCCTAGCCAAATGATGATGGCGTTTCATTATATGATGAAACAAAAAATTACTATGCCTGCGCATTTTTTAAGAGAATCGGGCGGTGAAATAAGTACGGCTTTCGAAGAGTTTTCAAATACGGCGCAACGCATAGGAGTGTATACGGCTAAAGATTATGTAGATATTTTACAAAAACTAATAGAGCGTTGGCAAATTGATAAAATCACCAACCTTAATGAAGACGCCGAAAAAGCTCGGGATTACTTAATGAAATTACCGGCCAGAATGTACCGTTTGTCCGAACGCATCAAAGTTCCAGAAAACTCTTATCAATTTAAATGGGTTACACCAGCAAGTCTTAAATAATAATAGCCTTTTTTTTGAACTATAATAATAAAATCTTTAAACCCATTGCCAGTTCTTCAAACAGCGATACCAGCTCGGAAACTGTATTTTTGTACCAACAAAGGGGGCATGTGTTAACAGGAACTTACCAAGGAGGAACTATTATAACGGGACATCTTATAGGCACTGTAAACGAGCAAGGCGTTATAGACATGCGCTATCACCATGTAACCACAGAAGGCCTATTACAAACAGGCATTTGTACCTCGACACCAGAACGCTTACCCAATGGTAAAATTAGATTGCATGAAACCTGGACTTGGACGTCTGGAGACTGCTCGACAGGCCAATCTAAATTAGATGAAGTATAATGCTTTTAGAAGACGCACTTATAAATAAAACCATTGCTTTTGTAAAAGCCACCTTAACCAATGCCGAAGGAGGACACGATTGGCTTCATATAGAACGCGTATACAATAACAGCCTATTAATTTTAAAACATGAAAACGCCGATGTGCTCACTGTAAAACTTGGCGCCTTACTGCATGACATTGCAGATAGCAAGTTTCACAATGGCGACGAAAATATTGGCCCCAAATTGGCCTCTAATTTTTTAGAACAGCAGAACGTCGCACCGCATACTATTAGCCATGTAGCTCGTATTATTTCTCACATTTCATTTAAAGGAGGTAATGCACACCAAAGCTTTACATCTCCAGAGCTTGACATTATACAAGATGCAGACCGACTAGATGCTATAGGTGCCATAGGCATTGCCCGTTGTTTTAACTACGGTGGCTTTAAAAATAGAGCCCTTTACAATCCTGATATTGCCCCTAAACTCAACATGACCAAAGCAGAGTACAAGGCCTCTACAGCACCAAGCATTAACCATTTTTACGAAAAATTATTGCTGTTAAAAGACCGCATGAATACGGCGACAGGTCGTCGCATCGCTGCCCAGCGCCACGAATTTATGAGCGCTTATCTGGAGCAATTTTATAAAGAATGGCGAGGAGAAAGCTAACCACATACGCCTTTTAAAACGCAACACACGCCACCTGCCTTACCCAAAACTAAACGGCAAACATCTACATACGGTAAACTCTACTACTGAATAATATGCTTGATTTCTTTTCTGTACTGCGAAGCACTCTTCCCCGCAAATTCATTAAACTGTTTATTAAAGTGCGAGAAATTATTAAAGCCACATTCATAACAAATATCAGAAATACTCATTTTACTTTCGTTAAGCAACTTGGTAGCGTGTACCACACGATGTTCGTTAACCAATTGTGTAAACGTTTTTCCAGTGGTTTTTTTAAAGTAACGGCAAAATGCAGGCACCGTCATGCTTACCTTATCGGCAATCTCATCTAAGGAAATATGTTCTTGAAAGTTGGTATTAATATATTTGTATATGGTATTAATCTTCTCACTGTCTTGTGGATTGGTCTCTAACGCAATACCATCGGCATTTAAGATTGTAAAATCTTCTGTATTGGCCAAGTAATCTAAAATCCACAAAAACTTGATGATGCGCTTTAATCCTTTAAAATCGGATAGCTCATCAATCTTAGGGCCAATTATAGTTTTGGCATCCATCCCAAAGCGTATTCCTTTTTTTGCCCTTTCGAATAAGGCCATAAGGTTAGACATTTCTGGTATATCGGCCAAATCGTGCCCTAAAAAGGTAGATTTAAACTGTACTATGGTTTCAGAACCATTAGCTGTTAAGCGGTCTGTGAACCCATTATGCGGCAAATGCTCTCCTATTAGTATAAGTTGACTATTATTAAAATAAGACAGATGATTGCCAATATGGGTCTTCCCTTGCCCCTTGTTTACGTAAACAAGCTCAAGCTCAGGATGAAAGTGCCAAAATGCCTTACTTTTATCCACACGCTCCAAGTGCTGCTTCACTAAAATGGAGCTCCCAAAGCTTGGAGTAAGCTTCTCTAATGTAGGTTTTTTATTGATCATTCTAAGCTATTTATATGCAAATTTAGTACTAATTCGGCTCACTTTATATATTTATTTACCTTAAACCTATGTTATTTTCACTTTACAATGAGTTAACATTAAATTAACAGTTAAAATAGCATATAAAGTAGCTAAAATTGATGTTTTTGCAACTACAATTCTTATGTATGTTTGCAGTGTAATACATTAGAAACGTTCTTAGATAGCTTATAGTATTATATACGTCTTCAAGCTATCAAGACTAATTTTAAAGAATAATGCGTAGTACTCTTGTATTAGAGTTTATACAAATTATTACGTTAATAATTAATTTAATGTCTTATTTAGTTTAGTTGGTTAAAGTGAGCTGTGGTG
>CAZLTR010000090.1:0-12881 GCA_964562415.1 uncultured Hyunsoonleella sp.
AAAATATGTGGTTTATAGAAAACGTAAAATTTACGTAGGAAAGCGCACTTTTGCCGAGTTATCGCCACTAATTAAAAAGTATAAGGATGAAAAGTTCTTACTGCCTAACACCGATAAGGTAAAACCTGCAGTACCTAACACCTTAGATACTTTAGGCGTAGATTGGAAACAAGCTACATTTTACAAAACTGTGGTAAGTGATTTATCTGATTTAGCAAATGTATACTACGATGTTTTAGTGTTCTTTAGCCCTTCTGGGATAGAGTCGTTATTTCAAAACTTCCCAGATTTTAAGCAAAACGACACGCGCATTGCCGTATTTGGAAATACCACTATAAAAGCCGTTGAAGAAAAAGGCCTTCGTGTAGACATTTCTGCACCAACACCCGAAACTCCTTCCATGACTATGGCTTTAGAAAAATATATAGAAAAAGCGAATAAAGGCAAATAGACTTTAAGCTTTTAGCGTATTTAAACGAGCACCTTCTTTAATGAAAGTGCTCGTTTTTTTTGCTATACATTAACCGCTCCACATATTTCATGTAGTAAAATATTTTTTTAAGATAAAACACATATTGTGAATATAAATTCATACAATTATGGTTTTATTTTTTTTCAAAATGCTAAAATTCGTTTAGATTTACAATTAAAAAACCGTATTAATGAGTTTCCTATAGGCGTGTATTATTAGACGGCAACAAAAACCTGAAAAATGAGTTTTAAATCTGAACTTTTCCTTTTTAATAAAACCTACAATGTACTAAGTTTTAATGTAAATCTAGAGCAGCCAGACGATGGCTCAGGGTACCCCAACTCGAGAGTCATTGGTGGCAAAATACATTTTACTGTCGAGGCGCAACGCGATATGACCGACTTTCTTCAGGTTGCAATTTCTAATAACCAAACCGTACGGGGTTATATAAGGGTTTACAAACGTGACGGTTTGCAAAAGTTTTTTGATTATGAATTTGCAAATGCCTACATCACCTACTTTAAAGAGCAAATTAATACTGTAGACACCTCCCCAGTAACCACCACTGTAACCGTGTCTGCTGGAATTTTTAGGAGAAATGAGGCTGTTTTTGAGAATTATTGGAACCCCAATAATCCATTTAAAGCACAAGCGCCTATCCATACTAGAGCACAAACAGAGATCCCTGTCTTTAAAAGCTATCATTTTGAAACAAAAGACGGAAAGGTCCTCCAAGCCAAAGACATTAAAATTAATCAAGACATCGACTTAGTCATTCTAACAGAGCACGCTAGTGCTACCACTATAAAATTTAACTTAAATAATTCCAGATTAGATTTTACACACCATGGGAAACTGGTAGAAAACGATATATTAACAGGCATTAAAATTAACGGCAATACAACTAGAGTCCCCTTAAAAGCTATTAAACCTTAATTCCATGAGTGAAGAACACACAACTAACAATTTTGGCATCGCTTCTTTCGAGTGCGGTAGAGGCAATACTATAAAAATAGAATTTCCTAATGTAATAGAGGCCGATGCCCACATGAATATTGGTGTAGCGCTCATGCCTTTTATGGAAGATGGATATCATTTTATAAAAGAAGATGCAGGCGCAACCTCAAAAACCTATGAAGGCTTAAACAACGTAGAACCAGGTTTTGTAAAATACTTATATAAAATTAGACAAGCTAATCGAGAGCATAAGGTCTTAAAATACAAAACCTTTTCTGGCCCCAATAGGTTTACTATTAGAGAACGTGTCTTTATAGCAGGTAAAATATTCCCTGTAATGAGCATCTCCTACAGCGGAGAAGATATAGATTGTGCGACCTCTAAAATTAAAATAAAATCGGTATCAACAAGGAAGTTACAAGTGCTATTCGAAGGGATTTTCGAAGAACACAATGCCTTTTCTAATAGCTATATTAGTATCGATAACGATGCCATACAATTATACCTTCCTAAAGCTTCAGCAATTGGCATTGATTATACACATTTATTACTCGATTTTTTAACCAATGGGGTACAAACCAAAGACACGGCACATCATGGCGAGTTTCCAGATTTAGAGACCTATACATTAGCTACAGGAAGAAACACACTAACAAATGGGTGTTGGCTTACCAAAAACCGAGACGCCAACGATGCGACCTGGCAAAATTCCTGCATGTATATTCTAGAACACAAATTACAAGGTGTGCTCGCACCTTTTGCACAAATAGCCGATTTTTACACCTTGCTTGATGATAAAATCACCAACGAAACCCAACATAAAACACGGTGGCTGAAAGGGGCAAAGAAATTGGTGAACTCCTTGAAGATTATGGATAATAGCTTTGCAAATTCTTTTGTAGGTAACGATGTAGAAATCATTTTAAACGAATTAAATATAGGAATTTGCGATTACGCCATTACCCAGTTTTACGAACTCTTTTATGGGAAATACAAAGACAACCCGCTTGTAAAGCGACAAGATGCCTATGAGTGGGATTTGGCTTTTGTACAACACGAACAAGGCGTAGTCGCTGTGCCTATTTACAGTAAAACGAACAAAGCAACCCTAGAGAAGTACCAAGATATGGCTGACCAAGATGCTAAAGGAAATCATGGTTTTGGAGGTTACGTTATGGGTAAAATACCAGCATTACGTGTAATTCCTGAATTCGACGACCCTTGGGAGGGTAAAGTGACTGATGCTCAATTTAGAATTGATCTACCAATGTTAATGTTATGGTTAGATAGACACAAACCTAAAGGAGACAATTTTAAAGATAAAATAAATGAAAATGGCCATTTATTAGAAAAATATAAAAAAATAATTGAGATCTATGAAGCTAAATAAATCAAAACTTTTTTTATTAATTTGGGCTACTCATTTACTTGTATATTCAACAACTTATCATATTTCAATAAGAGTAGTTTTTAATGACTATAGGGAATTTTATAATGTTTTTTTGGGATTTCTAAGTGGATTAATGGGATGGTTCGAACAAATCCCTGCCTTTTTTGTCATTCCTATACTAATAATGCTGTTGCTAACCAGAACAAAATTAAAACAGCACTGGTTTTTGGCTTATGCTATATCTATTGGTATTTCTTATTTAGGAAACTACCTATGGTTATTTTCAATTAACACACATGATAAAATTTTATTTTCTGACAAAACGATCAACTTAATATATTTTATCATACCTAGTCTTATAGTTTCCATTTTATGCAACTGGTTGATTTTCAAAAAAACATACAAAAAACTAAATGTGTAACATGAACACTTATGTGGCTAACATTTTAAAGACAAAGTCGGTAAAAATGGTTATCTGTTGGAGAAACACAAAAAAATAATTGAAAATTAGCTCATCTTTCCTCTTATAGCGAAACATTCACTAGTTTCAGGGGTCAAAAATCGCAGCAAAAGCAAGACCTTTGTAACACTTAAAAATATTAAACTATAAATTTTTCTGTAAAAACTAATTCTTAAAGGACATGACACCTGTCTTTGTTAAAAGAACGTTTGCTAAAGTGATCTTGACACTGAGAACAAGACGCCTATTGAAATTAGAGCAATGAAAAAAACACATCAAAAAAAAATTTCTTATTTACTACTATTTATAAGTAGCATCTTATTTATGCTAATTCAAACGACAGGATATGCTTCGGAGGATGAAATGATAGGAAAAGTCATTACCATACCTATCTTCATTTTTATATTACAATTAATATTAGTTATCTACTACAAACGTAACTACAAAACAATTAGCTTTTGGCTATTAATAGCCTTAGGTATCATTATATTTCTATTCCTCATAGCTTTTCTATATATATCTGCCTTAGCTAGAGGTTTTCAACATTAAAATTCTATGAATAAATTAAATAAATTCTTGTTAATTGTAACACTCTTATTAGTTGTAATTTATAGTTCTATTTTAATAAATGGAACTTTAGGATAATGTCTATTGGCTCATCTTTGCTTTTTATGTCGAAATATTCACTTGTTTTAGGGAGTAAAAACCACACCAAAAGCAAGACCTTTGTAACACTTAAAAATATTAAACTATAAAAAAATTTCAGATAAATTTACAGAAATCCAAATAATCAATTCTAATATAAACGGGTTCATACAATTTATTTCAACCGTTTTAAAAGCAATTGGCTTACGTTTTCTTTAAAAAAACTTTAATTCCCTTAGTTTATCTTTTTCCATAAAAATTAATTCTTAAAAGACATCACACCTATGAGTTCTATACAAACAACCTACTTTGATGCACCGCTTTTCGATAGCGTATACGAATCTTATACAGAAGCGCAAGATTGTTTTTTTGCGGTACAACCAGCTCACCTGTAACTAAAATAGAGCCCAATTTAACCATTATATCTAGTCAAACGATTGAAGAAGGACATAATGTATGCTTATCATGTCTTCGTGACAAAAAAATACGGCTTTGAGTATGAAGTTGAACACGCCTTTTTAAACAAAGAAGGTATTATTCTGGACGACCAATCCTACGCCAAAAATTCTGATTATTACATTTCCGAAATTTTACCTGTACAGCAACAACTTCTTGCCATGAAGCGCTCTAAACAGCTAGAGTTAATGCACACGCCTCCTTTTAGAGCATGGCAAGGTTCGAAATGGTTGGTGCATTGCAATGACTTTATGAAGTATATAGGCGTTTGGTCTCATGAAGATTTTGTACACCATGCTCCAAATGGTAATGCCGAAGATTTTTATGGTCAAATATACTTATATTGTGGAGATGGCCTCTACGAGAGCGCGTTTGGTCCTAACAAATCTGAATATGCCGAATGCACCTTTTATGCCTTTGAATGTCTTACTTGTAATGAAAAAAGAGGGTATATTGATAACGCCTAATAAGGCTATTTGCAACGTCACGGTAAAATTTAGGCTTCATGAACTGGGCTTTTCTTAACAATCCCAACCATTAAAAGCACCCAGGCTAAAATAAGCAAGAGCCCTCCTATGGGGGTTACGAATCCTATAACTCTAAAATCAAAACCAGACAAGGTATTCGTTGCCAAACCGTATATGGAACCAGAAAACAGAAGCACCCCTGCCATGACCAAATACAAAATACGTTTTTGGAACGTTTGAGACACCAAGGTTGTGCCCCCAATGACAAGCAAGAACAAAGCATGGTACATTTGGTAACGTACCCCCACTTCAAATTTCGCTATAGCCTCGGGGGTTAATAACGCTTTTAAACCATGAGCACCGAAAGCCCCTAACAGTATCGCTAACATTCCTAAAATAGCACCACTAACCACAACAGATTTATTCATAACATGTATATTCTATAACAAAGCTAATTAAGAATTTTTAAACCGCCTTAGTATTATGTCTTCAATTTACGAGATGTCTAGCAAATTAAATTCGATACCTCATACACGACATACTTCTCATTTTAAATCCTCTGAAATGTTTACTTTTATACTCTAATCTCTAATTCTCATGAAACGCCAAAAGCAAATAGACATAGATGGTATTGATAAAAAAATATTGCGCACCCTTATGGCAGACGCCCGCACGCCTATTTTAGAAATAGCACGTAATGTTGGTATTTCTGGCGCTGCTATCCATCAACGTTTGCGTAAACTCGAAAAATCGGGACTTATTGCGGGTTCTAAATTTGTAATCAATCCAGAAGTTTTAGGTTATACCACAACAGCTTATGTAGGCGTATATTTTGATAAAGCTGCAGATGGTGCCCTTATTGTAAAGTTTTTAAAACGTGTTCCTGAAGTTTTAGAATGCCATTACACAACGGGGCAATGGAATGTATTTTTAAAAACAATTTGCAAAAGTAATGCGCATTTAAGGGAAGTGCTTCATGGCATTCAGGAGATCAAAGGGGTTTCACGCACCGAAACCTTCATGTCCTTAGGCCAATTGATTGAACGGCAAATTAAAATATAAGTTTCCTTATACTGCTTTTCCTTTAAACCTCTCGCTAAAGTAGTGCTTAAGAAAAGCCATGTCGCGTTTAAGCCACAGCATTTTAACCAATGCCTGTTCGTCTTTATTTTCTAGTAAAACCTCAAGTACATCCTGCATCACATGAGCTTCTACAGTTTTAATTTTAAAAATGTGCAATTCTTCGTTTACTGAGAATATCACATGCTTTTTCACAGCTTTTAAATAGGCTTGGGTGTCTTTATCTTTTTGTAACTTAAGCAAGGTTAACCCTAAAGCGACATAGATTAAAAAAAATTCTAACTCATAGCAATCGGTTTCTGTTTTAGGCCATTCACTTCTTTCAAATTCACACTCATATTCACAATCGTCCTCTTCATCATAAACAGAATCTGGCAAATCCTCTAATTCTCTATAAACCTCAATAACACGAGCATTTTCCTCATTTACCCAATCGTCATCTTCAATATATTCAAATTCTTCTAACGCACTATCGGTACTAAGCCCTAATGCTAAACCCTGACCTGTCCATCGCAATTGTATATAGCTATAGTCCTTCTTAGGGCGACTTAAAATTGCAGCCTTATAACTGCTAAACAGTCTTTCTTTTAAACGTTCAAACCAATTTGAAAGCGATTCCTCAACAGGACGTTCTGTCTCTATATAAGGCTCTGGTTCTACATAACCACTTTTAATTTTTTCATTGACACGTTGTTCTAACGCTTCATAAACAGCTTCTATAGAATCGAAACGATGAGACTCTTCATAACCTTCTGTACCAACTTTGCCAGAAGTAATTGTTAATGCTTTGCTTATCTCTAAATACTCGGTATCTATTTCAATTTGCCAAAAAATTGCTGTACTTGCATTAGTAAATTCTAAATAGCGTTTCATAATATTGTAGAAATATAGGTGTATTGTAGTATCTTGGAGATCAAGCTACGCTCAAATATAATCATTTCCAGTAATTCTATACAGCATTAAAATAAACTCAAAAAAACGACCAATACATGTCTAAAACTGTTACTTACTCAACAACAAATAGTTACGACACTTTAAACACACTTAGTGCAAAAACAAAAAACGTTTGGTTGGTTTGCCATGGTATTGGCTACCTCAGCAAATATTTTATTCAATTTTTCAGACACTTAGATCCCGATAAAAACTATATTATTGCCCCACAGGCACCCTCTAAGTATTACAAAGATTCTAAATATAAAAACGTTGGTGCCTGCTGGCTCACTAAAGAGCATACCAGTATTGAAACTCAAAACATTCTAAACTATTTAGATGCTATCCTAACACAGGAAGCTATTTCAGAAACACTAACATTTAACGTACTGGGCTACTCGCAAGGGGTAAGTATTGCAAGCAGATGGGTGGCGCGCAGAAAAATAAAATGTTCTCATCTCGTCTTAATTTCTGGTAGCTTGCCCCATGAACTTAAAGCTAGCGATTTTAATTTTCTTGAAGAAACATGTAAAATCATTTACGTTATTGGGACTAATGACCCTTATTTTGAGACGACAGATCCCAATACACTAATGCCATCCCTCCAAACTGTTTTTCCTAATATTGATCTAAGAACACATGAGGGCGGACATGAGATGCAACTTCAGTTAGTACAGGATTTATTTTAAAACCACAATGCAAGGTATTGTTTAAACATGCTGATCTATGAGTATCATGTTCCCATCAGGATCGCGAATAATCATGCTTGCTGGCCCTTTAGCAGCGTCTACTTCTTTTTCTAATGCGATGTTTTTAGATTTTAACTGCTCTTGTATGTGTCTTATATCATCAAAATCGGTTAAAGGTTTTGCATTTGCATCCCAACCAGGATTAAAAGTTAAGATGTTTTCTTCGAATAGATCTTGAAAAAGCCCTATTAACGTGTTGCCGTTCTTCATAACAAGATATTTACTATCCATATCGCCTGCAAAAACGTTAAAACCTAATTCTTCATAAAATCGTTTAGATTCGTAAATATCCTTTACGCTTAAACTCATTGAAAATACGCCTAGTTTCATATAATGTAGTGTTGGTTAGTTATCGTTTACTCCATAACAATGTAACTTTTTCCATTCCATTGCTTCTAAATAGAACTATTTAAAGAAGCCTCTGTTCAAAAAATATAAGTTTTGGGCTACACTAAAATACTAAAAAAAGATATAAATCTAACACGAAGCTTAAGCATTCTCCCCTAATGTATTGCATTATAATTTTTAAAATCTACCTGAAACTGTTGTAAAAGTAGGTCTTGCTCATGCAAAGCATCCATTTGACTTTTTTCAAATTCAGGCGATGCCCATGAAACCTTTAAAAATAAATCTTTATAATACAAGATACCAGCTCTCATGTTATGCATAAAAGTATTCAAATAGCTTTCTTCTTTTTTAGAATATTTAGTTTTAACTTGGTGTAAGCGTTGCTTTAAATAATCCATATACATATAAAGTTCTTTCACAAATAAATGAGGCCTATCGGTTCGAGATATAACATTGGCTCTATCATAAATATGGTCGGTAATACCTTCTAAGCTCATCTCTTTAGAAAAGTAAGCCATATTAGGCCCTGGACAAACAGAAACGCCTTTGCCTTCCACGCGTGTGTCTAAATCATATTTTAACAATGCCGATGTCCCTAAGCCCACACAGGTACATGATTTTTGTGTTATTTCCTTAAATTTCTCTTTATGTAGTATAGGTTCTAAATTTTCGGCTTCCAAAGCCTTTAACTTTAAGTGTTGGTATTCCCTTGAAGCTGTGCATAGTCCTGTCGCTTTAAACTCATTGTTTAATGCTACAAATTTCTTAGGACAAGCACTACCTGGTCTATTTTTAGCAATTAAGCGTTGTTTTTCAATATCTTTTGTGTTATTTCTAAGACTATTAAACGGAATGCCTAATGGCGAAATATTACTTAAGTATAAGTCTTCCTCCTTGGCTTTTTTAAGTTTTAAAAGCGTATCACTATCTACTGCTGTTGCTTCTGGCACTAATAAAAACGGACTTCCCCAACCAATAGAACTCAACCCATAATACTTTAATAAAAAATTATGTTCTGCAGCTGTCCCAACACCACCTTGAGCAGATACTTTAAAGCTTAATTCATTTTGGGGGACCACCCTGCCTTGCGCGCGTAAAGCAGCGCATAAAATAGTTAAAACTTCTGTTTTTAAACGTTCCCGATTCGCTTTAAATTCTTGTAACACAGCACCGAGCAAAAGCCCTTCTGTTGCAAAGGCATGGCCTCCACAATTTAATCCAGATTCAATACGGTACTCTGAAACCCAAAGTCCTTTTTTTGCTAAAAATTTACCTTGTACATACGCAGACCTGTAATCACTCACCTTTAAAATAATGCGCTTTTTAATAACGCCCGCTGTATTTGGAAAAAAAGCATCGAACGTTGCAAGATAAGCATACAATCTTGGGTTCATACCCGCAGAAAAAACGACAGAGGCATTTAACTTACTGTTAGCAAATCCTCGTAATGCAGCATGAGCATCGTTATAAATGGATTCTAATTTTTCGGTCTTATTATAATTCGTCTTATCCACCTTAGTCATAATATTTACATCTATACTACCCATTACTAAAGCTTTAGAAGCCCATTTCTTAACTTCTGAAAGATGAATCCCTTTTGCCGTTAATGCTCTAAAATCGGTTTTAAGTTTAGACTGCTCTGGCAGCATTTTTATATATGCCCAAAAGTCGCTTCTATGCTTTGCTTGAAGTGCCTTTACAGCTTTGAATTTTTCATCTGCCAATTCGCCTATCAAATTTAAATATGCGGTAATTCTGCGCGCCCTGTAATCTACACTTGTATTTGCTATGGCGTTGTAGGCCATACCATACTTTTCACTGTACATTTTTCGTAGTTTTTCTAGTAGAATATCATCTACCAAAGAAATTACTGAATCCATACCATACTGGGCTACTTTTAATGGTGTATCTACTGTAAACCCTATTCCCATAACAGGAATATGAAAAGAGTGTGCTTTAATCATTTCTAACTATTTTCTGGCGAATATAAAATGCATTCTACCCAAAAAACATGATATAAATCATGTGCTTCTCTACCTGCCTATAAATAGATCGTATAAAGACAACAAAGACTAAACTACTTTTATGAAGGCTTAATGTGATGCACTCTAAAAAGTTTACAATAGTAAAGCCCTTTTTATTCCATTATTCGCAGTCTAGTTTCTCTTAACGCTATAAATTAACAAAACTGCTATTCGTCTGGGTGGTTCGCCAAAGCTTTAGTATTTTTATGGCTAAATTTTTATTGAGTTAAATTATGTCTATTGAACCAAAATTAACGAGATTTAATCAATCCGTTTTGTCAAAATACCAAATATACAATAGTATATTTATGACACTACCGTTTGATTCTATCACCAAAACTGGTGTGTTACTACCGCTTTTTCACGAAACCTGTGAAAAGGGGTTTAAAAACGGAGATGACCCTACGACTATTGTAGAAACTTTCTTTGAAAAATACCAAGGACGCAGAAATAAAAAAAGCCAAATAGACCTATTATTTAGGTTTATACAATACATAGAAAGACAAGTTGTTTTATTTGATGCTATAGAAGATGCCGCTTTCCCTATTGTAAATAATATGGATGGTGTAGGGACGCTTCGTAACTTAAAAGGTTCGGCCAAAGCAGAGGGCAAATTAGAAGAGTTAAAAACCTTTCTTGAAGAATTTAAGGTACGTATCGTATTAACAGCGCACCCTACTCAATTTTATCCAGGTTCTGTATTAGGAATTATTACGGCTTTAACTAAAGCTATTAAAGAGAATGACTTATCTGGCATCAATAATTTATTTGCACAACTTGGTAAAACACCGTTCTTTAAGCATAAAAAACCAACGCCATATGATGAAGCTAAAAGCTTAATATGGTATTTAGAGAATGTATTTTACAAGTCGTTTGGAGATATTTACAATTACATCCAAACCAGTATTTATGCAGATGACAAAAGACATAACGACATTATAAATATTGGCTTTTGGCCAGGTGGCGATAGAGATGGCAACCCATTTGTAAAGCCTAAGACAACATTAAAAGTTGCTAAAAAGCTTAAAAAATCCATCTTAAAGAAATACTATACAGATCTAAGAGACCTTAGAAAGAAACTTACCTTTAGAGGTGTTGAAGATCGCATCATTCGTTTAGAGACTATCATGTATGCCTATAGTATCGACTTAAAATACGATGATGCTATTAGTGCAGAAGATTTTATAAACGAACTCTTAAGCATTAGAGACATTCTTATTAATGAGCACCAATCCTTATACGTGACTGAAGTCAACAACTTGATTAACCGTGTGCATTTATTTGGGTACCGCTTTGCGACTTTAGATATTAGACAAGACAGCCGTATACACCACTCTGTTTTCACTACTGTAATAGACCACTTAATTGCAACAGGAAAGTCGTCTTTCCCAGCGAATTATCATGACTTATCTGAAGCTGAACAAATAGAAATTCTCTCTAAATCTACAGATTCTATAGAAGATTTAGACGCTTTTGAAGATGAAATGGTTAGAAATACACTTAAAACGATTTCTATCATTAAAGACATTCAAATAAGCAACGGAGAACGTGGTGCCAACCGTTATATCATTAGTAATAACCAAACAGCGCTTAATGTGATGCAATTATTTGCCATGTTAAAAATTGTAGCGTTTAAAGACAATTTAACGGTAGATGTCGCTCCATTATTTGAGACCATTCCAGATTTAGAAAATGCACCTGGTGTTATGGAACAACTGTACCAAAACCCAGAGTATATGGCGCATTTAAGAGCTAGAGGCAGTAAGCAAAACATTATGCTTGGTTTCTCTGATGGGACTAAAGATGGTGGTTATTTAATGGCGAACTGGGGAATTTATAAAGCCAAAGAGCTTTTAACCGAAATGTCTAGAAAATATGATATTACCGTTATTTTCTTTGATGGTAGAGGTGGGCCACCAGCAAGAGGAGGTGGAAAAACACATAACTTCTATTCGTCTTTAGGTCCAACGATTGAGGATAAAGAAGTGCAATTAACCATTCAAGGACAAACCGTAAGTTCTAACTTTGGTACTTTAGATTCGTCGCAGTTCAACTTAGAACAATTGATTAGTTCTGGTATTAAAAACAGAATTGATGGCGAACGCAACATGCTTTCTGATGCCGATAGAGCGGTTATGGAAGATTTAGCAGAAAACAGTTATCAAACGTATAAAGATTTTAAGAGCCATGCCATGTTTATTCCGTACTTGGAGCGCATGAGTACTTTAAAATATTATGCTAAAACAAATATTGGTAGCCGTCCTTCTAAACGTGGAACCTCAGACAAGCTTGTATTTTCAGATTTAAGAGCTATTCCTTTTGTTGGGTCTTGGAGCCAGTTAAAACAAAACGTCCCTGGTTTCTATGGCGTTGGAACGGCATTAAAAGCCTATGAAGACAGAGGTGAATTTGATAAGGTAGAACACCTTTACAACAATTCTAAATTCTTTAAGACTTTACTTGAAAACAGTATGATGTCCTTAACGAAATCGTTCTTCGACTTAACAAAGTACATGTCTAAAGACGAGGAATTTGGTGCATTCTGGACGATTATATTTGAAGAATACCAAACTACGAAGCGTCTATTATTAAAATTGACGGGCTACAGTGAGCTTATGGAAAATGAGCCTACAGGAAAAGCGTCTATAGCGGTTAGAGAATCTATTGTATTGCCATTACTTACCATACAGCAGTATGCTTTAAAGAAAATACAAGAGCTTGAAAAAGCAGGAACACCTAACGATGATCCTGAAAAAGTGATTTACGAGAAAATCGTAACACGCTCTTTATTTGGTAACATTAACGCCAGTAGAAACTCTGCTTAAATACACAATGAACTCATCTTGACGTTTTCTATTTCCTAAAAAATGGCTGAAATTCACCCATATTTCGTTACTTTTTTT
>CAZLTR010000091.1:0-8304 GCA_964562415.1 uncultured Hyunsoonleella sp.
AGCTAATGCTGCTTTCTTATCCTCTATAATTTTCTTTTGAGCGCTATTTTGATAAAATAGAATAGAGCGGTATTGCGAACCTCTATCTGGACCTTGGCCGTTGACTTGTTTAGGGTTTTGAGAGGCAAAATAGGCATCGACTAAAGTGGAAAAGCTTACCACATTAGGATCATAGATCACTTCAACAGCTTCTGCATGTCCAGTACGTCCTGTATTACTGGCTTCGTAACTAGGGTTTTCACTGTGCCCGCCAGAATATCCATTAATAACGTCATCAACACCTTTAATACTTTCGTAAATGGCTTCAACACACCAAAAGCAGCCACTGGCAAAATAGGCTTTGGCTTTGCCATTTTCTATAGGGATTTCAACAGGTGTTGCATTAATAACTTGGGCCAGTTTGTCATTAGTTTGTGCAGCGTTTTGACAACTAAATAGTAAGGCCAAAACTATAAGTGTGATAAAATGTTTCATAAGTCCTTTATCTAATAGACGTACTACCCAGTAAAACCTTAATGACAACTGTGGTTTTTTTTCAGGGAAGTGGTTTCTATATGCTAAGATATAGTTTGAATTGGCCGTACATCATACTTTAACTTCACTAGAAGGTAGTAATCGAGAGTCTTCTAAGGCAGCAAAGCGATGTCCAACATAATTTAAGTAGGTTTCACTTTTACTTAGTGTTGTAAATGTTTTTAGAGATTCGTGTTCAACCATTAAAATGGCATCCCATTGTTCCCATTCTGGGCCTATGAGAAAGTTTTGGCAAGATCCAAAATAGAGCATATGGCTTCCTAGGGTTTTAAATTTGGGTTTCATGCAGTTGAGGTATAACAAATAGGCCTCTTTTCCACTAATGGGTGTAGCGGGTTTTAGGGCCTCAAAATTAGTGTAGTCTGCGGTTGTTTTAAACTTGAGTAAGTTAAGCATGACGATGTTTCCTTTATTTTGGAAGTTACGGTAAAAATGCATTCCAGCTTCAGGACTTGCTTCTATGTAAGTGCTCATGTTGTATATTATTTAGTCCAAATTATTCATTAGAACATCTATTAGGGCTTTCAATAGCTGTAAACACTAGCGCTACGCTATGTTTTTTAATTTAACCGTAGTGGTACTGCGTAGAAATTAAGGAAACAGTAGTGGTTATGGCATTTCAAAGCCCTCATGACAATGTTCTAATGCATTACCTGGGTATTAATTATTGAAAGATTGGGTATTGGTTACAATATCAATGCCAATACCATTAGGATCTTTAATGGCAAAGTGCCGTTCTCCCCAAGGTTCTTCTCTAAGTGCCACTTGTATTGCTACACCTTTATGTTTTAGGTGGCTATAAAGGGTATCAATATCTTTAACATCTAGGGTGAGATACATGCCTTGCCCCGTGAATGGTTTATGAAAAAAGGGGTGTTGGCTAGGGTGATTTGGTAACAGAAAACTTAGTGCATCTTGCCCGTTAGGTGTTTTAAGAAGGAGGAAAAAATCATTTTCAAATGTTATTTTGAAATCTAAATTAGTAGTGTAAAATGTTTTAGTTTCTAATAGTTTTGTTGTTAAAATACCAGCATTTAATTTCATAGTGACTTTGGTTATTTCACAAAGATCATTTAAAAAATAAGAATGTGCATTGATTTACATCAAGAACGGTGCGCTATTTTTCTTCGTATTCTACTTACGGTTTCAGGACTTACATTTAAGTAAGACGCAATTTCGTATTGAGGAATTTCTAATGCGATGTGTTGATTAGTTTTAATGAGGTTTAGGTAACGTTCTTCAGCGTTTAAAAGCCTTAAATTTTCTAATTTATCGTGGGTGTTTAAAAAGAGTTTTTCTGCGACACGTCTTGCCAAATCGATTGTAAAGGGGTGTTTTTTATCAAAAGCAGAAAGTTTATCACGTGTTGTAACTCTTAGTACAGTGTCTTTTAGGCAAATAAGAGCTTTGTTAGAAGGTTCTTTTTTTAAGAAACTATAGTAATTGGCCACAAAGTTACCAGGAAAGGCAAAGTCATCGATAACAGATCTATTATCATTATAAAGGACACATTTTAATAGTCCTTCTTCGAGAAAGCCTATTTTATGCGGTATTTCCCCTTGCTTTACAAAATAGTCTCCTTGTTTTAAAGTTTGAAGTTCAAAACAGGAGGAGAAGGCCTCTGCTTGGGCTTTAGAGATTTGAAACGTTTGGATTAAAAATGATGTCATAACTACTACTTTTCAATGCTTTAATCTGTACTAAATTGTTATCCTCTAGATGTGTTCTACAGCGTTAAAATACAAAAATGAAAAAAGCGATGGAAAAAAGAATGATTTGGTTTTTTGTTATGAGAAGAGGGGATAGTTAACAAGCTTAAACTTGTTTTTATAATGATTTCTAAAAAAAGATTTCCTAATTAGAAAGTATTGGGTACAAAAAAAGGCTGTCTAAATACTTTTTAGACAGCCTCTTTTTTATATTCTGTAAAGTGATTTAGCTACAGTTTTGAAAATAGTTTTTCCATTTTAGCTTTTTGTTCTTCTGCAAGAACAGCATCTACTAAAATTCTACCACTGTGCTCATCTGTGATTACTTTTTTTCGAGAAGCAATCTCTACTTGTATTTGAGGTGGTATTGTAAAGAAAGAACCTCCAGAAGCTCCTCTTTCAATAGCTACAACAGCGAGTCCGTTTTTTACATTCTTACGAATTCTGTCGTAAGCAGCAACTAAACGGTCTTCAATTTGTATTTTATAATCTTCAGATTTTGAAATTAGTGCTTGTTCTTCTTTTTCTGTTTCAGCAAGAATAGCATCTAATTCTCCCTTTTTGTGTTTAAGGTGTGTGTCACGAGCTTTAAGTTGCTCTTTTGTACTCGCGATCACTTCTTTTTTCTGTTCTATTTGAACTTTAAATTCTTTAATATGCTTTTCAGCCAATTGAATTTCTAATTCTTGAAATTCTACTTCTTTAGATAGTGAGTTGAATTCTCTGTTATTTCTAACATTTTTCTGCTGCTCACCATATTTTTTAATAAGGGCTTTAGATTCTTCGATTAAGTTTTTCTTAGAAGCGATATCATGATCTATAACTTCTAAACCATTAACTAGTTTTTCTAGTCTTATGTTTAATCCAGCAACTTCATCTTCTAAGTCTCTAACCTCCAGAGGCAATTCTCCGCGAACATTACGAATTTCGTCAATGCGAGAATCTATAAGTTGTAAATCATATAATGCTCTTAGGCGGTCTTCTACACTAACTTCTTTCTTTTTTGCCATACTTTAAAAATACTTAACAGGATTGGTATTTGTCTTTGATAAAATGATGGCAAAATTAGTGATTTTTTTTGTAAGATACTCTACTAATAAGTTTTTTGTGTATTGTTCACTTTCATAATGGCCAATATCAGTTAAAAGAATGTTGCCTTCTGCCATAAAAAAGTCATGGTATTTTAAATCGGCCGTTATAAATGCATCAGCTCCAGCGGCTTTAGCATTGGCGATTGCAAAACTACCAGAACCTCCTAAAACTGCAACGGTTTGTATGGGCTTGTTTAAAAAGGCAGAATGGCGAATGCAATCTGTTTGCATTTTTGTTTTAATATGGTTTAAGAAATCAACCTCAGAGAGCGGTGTCTCTAAAGTGCCTAACATACCCATACCAATATGTTGATTGGTATTTTCTAAGGTTACAATTTCGTAAGCGACCTCTTCATAAGAATGCGCTGCTAATAATGTTTGTATTATTTTGTGTTCTAAATGTTTTGGAAAGGTAATATTGAGCTGGGTTTCTGCTTCTGTATGTAACACATGGTTGCTGCCTTTGGTTGGAGAGGCTTGGGCATTACCTTTGTATGTGCCATAGCCCTCATTGTTAAAACTACAGTTATCGTAATTACCAATACTGCCTGCTCCAACGGCAAACAAAGCGGTTCTTAAAGTTTCTGCTTCGTTTTTAGGAACATAAGTAGTTAGTTTTTTTATAGTTCCTTTTTGAGGGATGAGTATTTTTTTGTTTTGAAGTTGAAGTTGGTCACATATAATGCCATTTACCCCATTAAAGGCATTGTCTAAAGCTGTATGCATGGTATATATGGCAATGTCGTGTTTAATTGCCTTTAAGACGACACGTTCCACATAAGTTTTACCAGTAATTTTCTTGAGGCCTTTAAAAATTATAGGATGAAAACTAACAATAAGGTTGCACTTTGTGGCAATAGCTTCATCTACTACTGCTTCTAGGGTGTCTAATGTAACGAGTACACCAGTAAGCGGTGCTGTCTTGCGGCCTACTAAAAGTCCAACATTATCAAAGTCTTCCGCATAGTTTAAGGGCGCTAAAGCCTCTAAGTGTGTGATGACGTCCTGTATAATCATTTGCTAATGAATTTATGTCAAATATAATGGATTCTATCGTGATAGGGGCGTGGTAGGATACTTGAAAATTAGTGTAATTTGGTTTTAGAGGTGTTACAGATTGGCAGGTATAAAATTTAAAATAAGTTGCTATTTCCTGGTGTAGAAGAAAAAGTATAAATCGGTTTATAATTATCCTTATATTTCGATTCTTTAAGAATGAATTAAAACTAATGACCTCTCATGAAGTGGCTAAGAATATTATTGTTTCCCATTGTGCCAATTTACTTTGGTGTAACTTGGTTTCGAAATGTATTATTCGATCTAGGTGTAAAGTCCTCTACTGCTTTTAGTACTCCTGTAATTTGTGTTGGAAATTTAAGTGTTGGCGGGACAGGGAAAACCCCTATGATAGAATATTTGATACGTCTTTTAAATAAAGAGTATCGTGTGGCTACTTTAAGTCGTGGTTACAAACGAAAAACCGAAGGTTTTCAATTGGCGCATCCCAATGTTACAACAAAGGATTTAGGGGATGAGCCTTTTCAATTTTTTAATAAATTTGGAAAGACGGTACAGGTGGCTGTAGATCGTGATCGCGTTAATGGTATTAATCAGTTGTTAAAATTAGGAGCACAACCAGAGTTAGTTTTGCTCGATGATGCTTATCAACATAGAAGTGTTAAAGCAGGGTTTTACATTATGCTTACTACTTATGCCAATCCTTTTTTTGAAGATATAGTTTTACCTACAGGAGATTTAAGAGAACCGCGTTCTGGTTATAAACGGGCCGATGTTATTGTGGTTACGAAGTGTCCTAGTACACTACAACCTGAAGAAAAAGAACTTTATATTTCTGCTATAGCACCTTTAAAGCATCAAAGTGTCTTTTTTAGTACGATTACTTATTCAGAGACTATTATTTCTAATACCAAAGAGATTGCCTTAGATAGTTTAGGCGAATTTTGTCTTGTAACAGGTATTGCTAATGCAGAGCCCTTGGTTGCTTTTTTATCTGCTAAAGCTTTAACGTTCGAACATCTTAATTATAAAGACCATCATGATTTTTCTCAAACCGACATTGCAGTTCTAGAGCGTAAAGCCGTAATCTTAACGACGGAGAAGGATTATATGCGTTTGAAGTCTTATAAACAGTTGGAAGCAAAGTTGTTTTATTTACCTATTGCTGTAGCGTTAGATGCACCTTCGTTATTTCATAAGCAGGTCACCTCTTTTGTAAAAACAACTTTAAACCGCAGATGAAGAAGGTGGCGGCGTGTCTTTTTTAGATAACGCATTAAAAAGCTTCTTCTCAAATTCTTCTTGTTTGAAAGGTTTAGGAATAATATCGGTAAATCCTGCTTCTTCAAACTCCTGCATTTTATCTTCAATAGTTACTGCAGTAAGGGCGAAAATAGTGAGTTCTTTATCGAACGTGCGTATAATTTTAGTAGCTTCAATACCGCTAATTCCAGGCATGTGGATGTCCATTAAAATAATGTCGTAGGTGTTCGCTCTTATTTGATCTACAGCGGCTTCACCATTATCAACGATTTCACAATATAATCCCATTTTAGTTAGGATTTTTTTAGTGATCATTTGATTGATTTTATTGTCTTCAACAACTAAAATTTTAACACTTTTAAGGTCTATATTTGGTTTCAAGTCTATCGCTATTGCTTCTTTTTGTGCTGCTTTTTCTTTGGCTTCGTTATACTCTAGAGGGATTTCAAAGAAAAACGTAGTGCCTTTACCAAGACTACTCTGTAAGTAAATTTTTCCTTTTAGGATATCGATTAAACCTTTTACAATGGATAAGCCTAGGCCTGTACCACCGTATTTGCGGTTAATTTGTATGGAGCCTTGAGAAAAGCTCTCAAACATGTTTTCTTGTTTTTCTTTAGAAATGCCAATACCATTATCTTCAACCTCAAAACGAAGTTCATAAATATCATCGTTTTGATTGATCTTATAAACTCTAATCCAAATGTCTCCATCTTTTGTAAATTTTATTGAGTTACCTACTAGATTAATGAGGATTTGAGAGATTTTGAGTTGGTCTGCGATAAAGTTTTCTGGTAAATCTTTATCGTATTCAAAATGTATGGTCGCGTTATTATCAGCAGCCGAATTGTTTAGGGCTAAGATAATATTATTGATTTTCTTTTTTAAGTTAAATGGCTCTGCTTCAACTTCTACTTTATTGGCTTCAATTTTATTAATTTGAAGAATGTCATTAATAAAAGTAAGTAAATAATCTCCAGAAAATTTTAAAGATTTTAAATGCTGTATTTGTTCTGGTCTTGGGTTTTCATCTAAAAGCATATTACTTAACCCTGTAACAGCATAAAGTGGTGTCCTTAATTCATGGGTTACAGTCGATAGGAAATTGGCTTTTGTTCTAGAGGCTAACTCGGCTTTTTCTTTGGCAATAATAAGTTCGTTATTTTTTTTATGAAGCATATTATTGGTTTTCAATCTTATGTTATTGTTTTTGTATAACGATAAGGTTAAAAGAGATAAAATTGTAATAAGGGCTACACTTAAAATAGAGATAAGCGTACTTAGGTCATTCTTATTATTGGCCTTTTCTAATTCGGCTTTACTTTTTTCAAGATCTTTACTTTGCTCTATCATTAAAAATTGCTTGCGAATCTCGGGTGATAAATTAGAGCGTTTTACATTTTTTATAGAATCTGTGAGCTTAATGTGAGATCTTAAATATTGATTAGCAACCTTATAATCGCCATTACTTTCAGAGATTAAACTCAATATCAAATAGCCTTCATTCTTGGTGGTATAAAACTTATTCTTTTTTGCAATATTGAGGCCTTCTTTGGCAAAGCTTAAGGCCTTATTAGATTCGTTGAGAATATTGTAAATTTTAGCATGACTAATAAGTGCACTACTAAGCGTTGTGGGGAGGTTTTCTTTTCTAGAAATAGAAATGGCTTCTTCAACCAGTGCCCGTGCTTTTCTATAATGTTTAGATCTTATATAGGCATTACCTTCAGCAAGTAGTGTTTCTGCAAGTTCTGGTAAGAGTTTTTCTTCTTGAAATTTTGATTTTGCAGCACGGTATGAATCTAAGGCTTGGGGTACATTTTTTTTAGATATGTAAAGATCACCAAAGGTTTTGTAGGAGCGTCCAAGATTTACACCATCGTTGGTTATGCGCTGCATTTCTACAGCTTTGTTAAGAAAGTTAATAGAAGTGTCTAGTTCGTCTATAATTAAGTGAAGTTTTCCCTTAATAGAATAGATAAGTCCTATGCTTTTCTTGCTATTGGCTTCTTTAGCGAGTACTAAAGCATCGTCAAGTGTTTTCTGCGCTTCAAAATAATTAAAGTTTTCAATATCTTTTTCAGCTTGTGCGATCCTGTAATTTATATTATTTTGTATAATTTCAGGGTCTTTCTCAATGGAATTTTGAGAAGACAAACGCATCGATATTAATACCAACACAACTAATAAGAATTGCTTTTTTAGAAACATCTTAATAAAATCGAGTAGTAAATATAAATATTTATTGGACAGAATGATTTTTTTTTACGATTAATTAGTGCTCTATTTAGTTGATGTGTTTTTGGGCTTTATAGGAGGATCTAACTAAAGCACTACTTTCCACATGTTTAAACCCTAGATTTAACCCAATTTCCTTGAATTCTTCAAATTGATCTGGTGTGATAAATTGTTTAACAGGTAAGTGTTTTTTACTGGGTTGGAGGTATTGCCCTATAGTTACAACATCTACATGGTTTGCTTTTAAATCATGAAGTGTTTCTATAACTTCTTCTCTTGTTTCTCCAAGGCCTAACATAATGCCAGATTTGGTGCGTCTTTGACCTTGTTGTTTCAAATATTTTAAAACTCCCATACTACGATCGTATTTGGCTTGAATACGAACTTCTCGCGTAAGGCGTTTTACTGTTTCAATATTGTGGGATACAACTTCTGGTGCCACAGCTACAATT
>CAZLTR010000091.1:8314-12801 GCA_964562415.1 uncultured Hyunsoonleella sp.
TTCTATCGATATGGCGTTCTATACCTTGAAAATCTGGGATAAGAGTTTCTAAAGTGGGTTGGGGATTCATTCTGCGTACAGCGTTTACGGTTTCTGCCCACATGATACTGCCCATATCTTTTAAGTCATCACGATCTACACTGGTAAGTACAGCGTGTTTTATAGACATAATTTTTATAGATCGCGCAACTTTTTCAGGTTCATCCCAGTCTACGGTTTCTGGTCGTCCTGTTTTTACTCCGCAAAACCCACAAGAACGCGTACATACATTGCCTAAAATCATGAATGTTGCTGTGCCTTCTCCCCAGCATTCGCCCATATTAGGGCAACTCCCCGAGGTACAAATTGTATTTAATTTGTATTTGTCGACCAGGCCTCTTAATTCTGTGTATTTTTTTCCTGTAGGAAGCTTTACACGTAACCATTTGGGCTTGGCTTGTCGTTCTGGCAATAGGTTAGAAACAGTCTCTTCTTGCATAGCTAAAAATTGATTTACAAAGATACAAAGTATTCTGTTAAAAGCTTAATTATAGTGTGCTGAGATACCAAATACTAAAGCCTATTAAAAATAGAATCCCCAATATACTTAAGACACGTAATCCTTTTGAAGGGCGAAGTGATTTGGGCATGTATGTGCTGGAAACAAGTTTGTAATTTACAATAGCATAAAAAGGAGCTGTAATAAAGGAAAGTATGGTTGCAATCTTAATTAATAATCCCATTTCTGATGCTAAAAACATAAAAATAATTACAGAACCAAAACAAAGTAATAAAATCCAAAACAAATAGCCTCGTTTTAAAGAGGTGTTCCATAAGAGTTCGGTTGTTTTATGCATCGATCTTGGGGAAGCATCTAGTGTAGTAAGTGTGGTACTAAACATTGTTGTAAAGGCCGCAATGCCTATAATAGCATAAGCCCAATGCCCTAAGCTTGTGGTGTACATAGTAATAAGTTGTGTTGCAAAACGTCCTGCAGCATTGCTAAAAGTTTCTCCGCTATTGTACATTATTAAAGCCCCTAATACTAGAAATCCAAGTCCTAATAAAATTGTGCTCACATAACCAACATTAAAGTCGAAAAGTGCTTTTTTTGTAGAAAATGCGTTGTCGCTTTTCTTTTTCTCTATGGTCCATAAGGAGTGCCATACAGAAATATCCATTGGGCCAGGCATCCAGCCCATAAAAGCGATAAGAAAGGCAATTTCAAGGTTGGTTTTAGGGAAAATTTGCTGTAAAGGTAATGTCGAAGTTGCATGGGGTAATGCCATGCATACAGCAACAACAGTACTCACAGATAGGGTAATAATGATCACTTTCATAAGTTTGTCCAGAAGGGTATACTTTCCTAGTATGAGTACAAGTAAACATATAAAAAGTATAAGTATAGACCAAATTTGTACACTCGAAAGCATTACACTGCCTAAAGGTATTGGAGAGAACGTAATGAATAATGATGATGCAATACCCGCTGTGACTATGGTTACAGCCATTTGTATGACAAACATGGTGCCTAGCGTAATGATATAATAGGCTATTAAAACGCCTTTGCCCAATTTTTTATAACCATCTAATAAACTTTCTCCTGTGGCAGCGGCATAACGCGGCCCATATTGGAAGAATGGATATTTAAATAAGGTTACGAGTAATAAAGCCCAAACGAGCCCCAGACCAAAGTCGGCACCAGCTCTAGTAGATTGTACCAAATGCGAAACGCCTATGGCTGCGCCTGCAAATAAAAGGCCAGGCCCTAAATTTTTTAGTTTAGTATTCAAAAATGTTAGCTTTTTTTATAGTGTAATTTTCTCTTAGTTTTTTAAGATGTATATTGTCTATATAGCAGTGGGTTAAGACGGGAGTAACATCTTTCTTGCCTTTACCTCTTTCTGAAATAATTATATTATCAATAGTAATGAGGCTTTTACTTTCTGTAGGTGCGCTAAAAATACTAATTTGAGCATATCTTAACCCATTTCCTTTTTCTAAATCTAAAATCGATTGGGACGGGTTTGACTGAAACAGTTTTAAAAAGTCATTAGTGAATACAATACGTTCAAATGCTACATCTATAATTTCTTTTTTGAACCATGTTTTATTTTTTTCGGAAAAAGGAATAATTTCAAAACGGGTAAAATACTTGCAAGCGACAATTATAATTATAAGCGCTTCTGCCAACCAAATACCCCATAAAAGAATGCCTGTAATATTTAATTTGGAGAGCCCTAAAGACCAAAATCCAATGGTATTTATTTCAATAATTAAATCATAGACCAAGACAGGGCTCAATAAAATAGATGCGAAATCATTAAATTGATTAAACAACATAAACAAACTAAAGTCTTCATTGAATGCAATAAAAATATAGCTTACCCATTGAAAATAGATAGCTAAAAGCGAAAGTAGGAATGTTAGTAGTATAGACTGTTTTCGATGTCTTATTTTAAAAATTAAAGTAAATATTCTGCTGGTGTATGATATTACAATGCCATAGACCGCAACAATTAAAAAGTTTAAATAAATAAAAGGAATAAAATTGATGATAAGGCTATAAAAATAGCTGATAATTAGTAAGGGTACAGAGGCACAAATTAATACGAGAACAACGCTTAATAAAGGTGCTATTCCTGATTCTTTATAATAATTAAGCGTATCAGTTTCCATCGTATTATTTTTTGCGAATAATCTCGGCTAATAGTTTTTTGGCACGTAGCAACTTTACTTTAACATTAGTCATCGGTTCGTCAAGTTGTTTGGCAATTTCCTTATAACTCAATTCTTGAAAATATCTTAAGTTAATAATTTGTTGGTAATGCGGTTTTAGCTTTTTAATGTCTCTAAGTAGCTTCGCTAAGTTTTGTTCTGTAATGAGTTTATCTTCAATAGAGGGGGAAGCATCCATGACATCAAAAGCAGCACTATCGTCGTTAGAAATAGTGCGCGTTATGGAATTCTTTTCTTTCCGAAGAATGTCAATATGAATATTTTTTGAAATGGTAATGAGCCATGTTTTAAATTTGTAAGTGCTATCAAAGGTTTCTATTTTATCAAAGGCTTTAGAAAAGGATTGGATGGTAATGTCCTCGGCATCATTTTCATTTTTCACACGTTTGAGTTGAAATCCATACACGGCATCCCAATAATATTCTACTAAAAAGTTAAATGCCTTTTGGTCATTTTGTTTTGCACGAGCAATCGCTTCTTCTATTTCCAATAGCTAGGTTTTGAAATTTTGTTAGATATAAATATAACCAATTGAAAACTAATTAAAAAGAATTCTAATACGGGAAGTAAGGGCATAAGCCCTTTTTCATGAAGCTTTGTGGTGACTTTACTATAGGTAGTAAGCTGAATACCAAAGCGTAAAACAATGAGACCTATTACGTAAAGTGGTTTATACCACAAACTTAATAGTGTGATACTAAGACTTAAAAACAATACATTGGTGATATAAAATAACGCTAACACAATTTTATGCTTTAGTTTATAATATTTAGCGGTTGAAATATGTCTTCGTTTTTGCTTAAACCATGTCGCGAAAGAGGTCTTGGGTATAGAAAGTGTTCTGCTATTTTTAGAAATGCATAGGGCTGTATTAGACGCAGTGGCGGCTTCATTTATAAAAAGATCATCATCTCCAGAACGAACTTTCATATGCTTTACAAAACCATTCGTTTTAAAGAATGTTGCTTTGGTATAGGCGAGGTTTCTGCCAACGCCCATATAAGGTGCGCCTATTTTAGCCATCCCTAAGTAGTTCATGGCTGTAGTAACAGTTTCAAAACGTATAAGCTTATTTAAAAAAGAACCTTTAATAGTATCGTAAGCACCATATCCTAAAACAATTGTGGTGTCTGTATTTATGGGAGCAACCATGGCCTTAATCCAAGAATTAGACGCAGGCTGGCAATCGGCATCTGTAAAAACTAAGGTGTCATGAGTTGCCGCTTTAATACCTAATGTTAAGGCGTATTTTTTATTTCCCCAAAAGGTTTCTACAGACTTTACATCTACGATTTTTATATTGGCATGCGCAGCGGCAAATGCTTCCATCACTTCTAGAGTAGCATCGCTAGAAGCATCGTTTATTAACACAATCTCAAACTCAGGATAGTCTTGAGCGATTAATGTGGGGATAAAACGTTTTAAGTTTTCGGCCTCGTTCTTAGCACAGATAATAACAGAAACGGGGGGCTGATTTGGGTTTTGTGTTGGTTTTAGTTTTGAAAATGCAAATTTGCCAAAAACAAATAGGTAATAAATGCATTGTATAAATACGACTATAGTAAAACTATAGAAGATACTATCATGAAGAATCATGTATTAGTTTGAATGTTGAGGTTCGCTACAACTGTCGAACTGGTCAGGGGTTTTTCCACAAAATCCACAAGCTTCACCTTCTTGGTTTAGCATGGGGTTTTGGCTGGCACATGTACCCGCAAATTTACCGTCTTTTTTTGCCCATATTTTAATAGCAATTCCTGCAATACCTA
>CAZLTR010000092.1:0-12538 GCA_964562415.1 uncultured Hyunsoonleella sp.
TTCTTCTACAACCTGCACCACCAATTCGCGAGTAGGTACTAATACCAGTACACGTGGATTTACCTCTTTCGAAAACTTTAGGTTTTTTAAAATAGGAAGCATATAAGCAAAGGTTTTACCCGTACCCGTTTGTGCAATACCAACAACATCTTTACCCGAAGCCACCACATTAAAGGCTTGGGCTTGTATAGGGGTAGGCGTTGTAAAGCCTAAATCGTCTAAGGCGTTGTAAAGCGGTGTATTTAAATTTAAATCTTGAAAGCTCAAAAGTGTCTTGTTTTGCCGCAAAGTTACACTTATTTTCCTGTACTATAAATGTGTCTTATGTATTTCTATAGTGTAGGTTGCTGTATAGCTTTGTTGGGCTTCTAAGCAAAGGATGGCTTCTTTGTCTTTTAGAATTTGCGTACTGTCTTCTGGATCTGCAATACCTAACCAGGGTTCAATACATACAAAATCACCATTGGGCTTGGCCCAAATGCCCAAATAATTAAAATCTGGATAATGAACCGATACAATACTACCGTTGTGTTTACTGTTTAAAGTAACCTTTCTGGATTTTAAATCTTTGAAAATAAGAGCATCTGCATGAAACAAGTCATGACTTAAAGGCAGTGTACGAGAAGCATTAAGGACCGTACGTGTTTGTGCGGTTACCAATCCTGTTTTAGGGTTGAGTAAATGCGTCACGGCTTGTTCTTCGTGTTCAAATTCTAAAGTGTAGTCTTCATAACGTTCGCCATCAAACACAGGACATTTAAAAGCAGGGTGACCTCCCACAGAAAAATAAAGCGGTTTACTGTCTTTATTTACAATGCGATGTCTTACTGTTATGGTGTTAGCGTTTAATTTAAAGTCTATATAAAATTCAAATAAAAATGGATACTGTTGTAACAAAGCGGCATTAGAGCTTAAAACAAAGCCTAAGGTAGTGTCACTTTGTTTATATAAAGTTAAAGCATCATTATGTCTAACAATACCATGTTTAGGTAAACTATAGCGTTTGCCTTCGTGGATATAACTATTGTCTTTTAAACCGCCAATTATAGGAAATAGATTAGGCGCAAAACTGCCCCAAATATCGGGCGCAGCAT
This sequence comes from uncultured Hyunsoonleella sp., assembly GCA_964562415.1. Classification (GTDB taxonomy): domain Bacteria; phylum Bacteroidota; class Bacteroidia; order Flavobacteriales; family Flavobacteriaceae; genus Jejuia. Next base: position 1,095 of record CAZLTR010000092.1, read on the forward strand.
TCCACATAAACTGTGTTTGGTGTCTTACCGAGCTAATATTACAAAGTTCGGCACCAGTAGGTTGCACCGATAGGCTTAAGAGGTCATTTTTTAAATGGTACATAGTGTAGCGTATAAAAAGATGTTGTGTTTATTGTACGAATATATGGCATAAACACTTCTGTGACAAAAAACATGAAATTTTAAGGATTCTAAGTAACTTTGCAGCTTTACTATTTTCTATTGAGAGCACAACACCATTACGAGATAAGCGCAATTCCTAATTTTAAGCAAAAGGCGTTGCTATGGGCACAGCAATTTGATGATGTGGTTTGGTTAGACTCTAACCATTATGAGCAGAAATTTAGCAGCTACGATGCTGTTTTAGCCGTAGATGCATTTACTAGCATTCAAACAGATGCGCAAGATAGTTTTGAAGCGTTAAAAGCGTATCAAACAACAACTAAAGATTGGATTTTTGGGTATCTCACCTACGATTTAAAGAATGATACAGAAGCATTACACTCTAATAACTATGATGGTTTAGAGTTTCCAGAGTTGTATTTTTTTCAACCTAAAAAGCTGTTTTTGCTTAAAGGTTCTAAAGTAGAAATGTGTTATCTCAATTGCGTTGCAGACGAACTACAACAGGATTTCGAGGCGATTACTGCAAGTGCTTACCCTCGAGAGACCTCGGGTGGCCATTGCGGTGATGTTAAAATTAAACTGCGAATTCATAAAGATGAATACTTTAGTAAAGTGCATAAAATTTTAGAGCGCATCCATCATGGTGCCATTTATGAAGCGAATTTTTGCCAAGAGTTTTATGCAGAAAAGACCTGTATAGACCCTTTAGAAACCTATGAAAATTTAAATGCCATATCGAACCCACCATTTGCTGCTTATGTAAAATTGTTTGATAAATACATATTATGTGCCTCCCCAGAGCGCTACCTTAAAAAAGAAGGGACAAAAGTAGTCTCGCAACCTATAAAGGGTACGGCAAAACGTTCTAATATGGCTTTAGAGGATAACGCACTAAAAACCGCTTTAGCGAAAGACGAAAAAGAACGCAGTGAAAATATAATGATCGTAGATTTGGTACGAAATGATTTGTCTAAAACAGCACTTACGGGGACTGTAGATGTTGCCGAACTTTGCAAAATTTATACATTCGATCAAGTGCATCAAATGATTTCTACAGTCACCTCTCAAGTTGCAGAAACGACGCATCCCGTAGAGGTTATTAAAACAACATTTCCTATGGGGAGTATGACAGGTGCCCCAAAAATTTCGGCGATGACCATTATAGAGGACCTAGAGGCGACAAAACGCGGCGTGTATTCTGGAGCTATAGGATATTTCACGCCAAAAGGAGATTTCGATTTTAATGTCGTTATCCGTTCTATTTTGTATAACGACACCAACCAGTACATTTCGTATTCGGTAGGAGGTGCTATAACAGCTAAGAGCGAGCCGCTTAAGGAATATGAAGAGTGTTTGGTAAAGGCAAAGGCCATGCGTCAAGTATTAGAAGGGCATGTTAAAAACGCAGCACCATTAAAATAAGACGCAATCTTTTAGTCTACACGCTATTTAAAGAGACTTTATGTACTTTAGCACTAACCTAAGTTTTACGACAGGACATGCATTAAACACTATTAACGCTAAAGGCCTTATTTAATTATAATTTAGGGAGTATTACAATGACAACAACAACGTTTAAAACTCATATAGAAACTGCACTTTCTTTTTTAACAGAAAGCAAACTTCTTATTGCCATCTCTGGTGGTATAGATAGTGTTGTATTGACCCATTTGTGCCATAAGTTGGAATTAAATGTGACCTTGGCGCATTGTAATTTTAATTTGCGAGGCGAAGAGAGTGATGCCGACGAAGCTTTTGTAGCGCAATTGGCCGAACAATTAGGCCTGGAGGTGTTTGCACAGCGTTTTGATACCGAAGGCTATGCTAAAACAGAAAAACGATCCATACAAATGGCGGCGAGAGAACTGCGATACGAGTGGTTTACAGAGTTGGCCTCCCAATTAGATTTCGATTATATTTTAACCGCACATCATGCCGATGATAATCTCGAAACCTTCTTAATTAATTTTACCAGAGGTACAGGGTTAGAAGGGTTAACAGGCATACCCGAGGTGAATGGCAAATTTGTGCGCCCCTTATTGCCCTTTTCAAGTGCGGCGATTACAGCATATGCCAAAACTAATGGAATTTCATGGCGTGACGATAGTAGTAATGCTTCTGTGAAATATTTGCGTAATAAATTAAGGCATGAGCTGGTACCCATATTAAAAACGATTAATCCAAGCTTGTTGCAAAGTTTTCAAAGTACTTTAGAAAATTTAAAGGCCACAGCCGATATTGTAGCAGAAAGTACCAATGCTGTGTTAAAACGCGCAATTCATCACATCGATGAGACTCATATTGCTTTTAAAGTCTCCGAATTTAAAAAGGTAAATAATCCAAAAGCCTATTTATTTGAGGTATTTAAAGCCTATGGGTTTACAGAGTGGGAGGATATGGTGGCGTTACTAGATGCCGAAACAGGGAAGCAATTGTTTTCGAATACCCACCGTTTGATTAAAAACCGAGAGGAATTATTGCTTACAGACCTTCCTAAAGTTACCAAGCAAAACACTTTAGATATTGCAGAAGCTATGGTGCCTTTAGATACGCCATTAGGGCGTTTATCTATAACTCCTGTAAACACGCTTCCAGAGACCTACGATAATAGAACTACGGTATATGTAGATAAAGCAACTTTAAACTTTCCTTTAGTGTTAAGACAAAAGCAAGAGGGTGATGTATTTTACCCTTTAGGTATGAAAGGGAAGAAGAAATTGAGTAAGTATTTTAAAGATGAAAAATACTCCTTATTAGACAAAGAAAACGCATGGGTGCTGTGTTCGGGAACAGCTATTGTTTGGCTTGTTGGCAAGCGTGCAGATGCGCGTTTTAGAGTTACTAAAGCCACACAATCTATAGTTGCGATTCAGTTAAAATAGAGTGGTTTTTGGGAGCGTCTTGAGACGTATCTCCCCATTCAGCAATGGCAAGTACAAGAGGAATTAGAGTTTTACCCAAGTCGGTAAGCGTATATTCTACTTTTAATGGCGGTTTAGAGGTGTAAACGGTTCGTTTTATAATACCGTCGTCTTCCAATGTTTTTAGCTGTAAACTTAAGGTGCGTTCTGTAACCATGGGGATGGCTTTGCGCAATGCGTTGTAACGCAGTGCGGTATCTATAAGATGATATATAATTACCGTTTTCCATTTGCCTCCAATAACTCCCATAGTGAGACTTGTACAACAAGGGTATGATTTTCCGTTAAAACTATGCATGATAAAAAAAGTTCTACTATCCTTTATGACCGTTATTGCAAAGGTAATATACTATACTTAAGTTTGCAACTATAAATAGTATAGTTAAAACAAAAATTTATGAAGACACCTAATATTTCAGAAACAGAGATTTTAAACGCATTTCAGTACAGACATGCTACTAAAGAATTCGATGCGAATAAGTTAGTTCCAAAATCGGATATGGACTTTATTTTGAAAACAGCAAATTTATCACCTAGCTCGTTTGGGTTTGAACCTTGGCATTTTATTGTAGTTCAAGATAAAGCTCTAAGGGAAGCCTTAAAGCCTGTAGCTTGGGGTGCACCATTAAAATTAGATACAGCGAGTTACTTTGTACTAGGTTTAAGCATGAAAGCGCCTATGACAAAATGGGATGCCGATTATATCATGCACATGATGCGAGACGTGAAGCAATTTCCAGAAGAGGTGGTGGAAATGTATTCTGGATTTTACAAAGCCTTCCAAGAGCGTGATTTTAATTTAGATACCGATAAAAAATTATTCGATTGGGCGTCAAAACAATCGTATATCCCATTGGCAAATATGATGACGGCCGCAGCTTTTAGAGGTATAGATAGCTGCCCTATAGAAGGCTTTCATCAAGAGCAAGCAGAACAGTTGTTACAAGAAAAATTTAATGTCGATACCACAAAATACGGCTTGTCTTATATGGTCGCTTTTGGTTACAGAAAAGAAGACCCAGAGCATGGTAAATCCAGACGTAAATTAGACGATATTGTCACGTGGAAATAGCGACAACAAGAGGTTATGTAAAGACTTCGTAACCTACCTAGGCATTGCAGAGTACAGGACTTTTTAGAATGCTTCATAGCAGAGACGCATAAAATCGTATATTTTATGCTTTTCTGCTATATTTGTTAAAAAAATAACCACCGTTAAACAATTGTCCTTCGCGTTTTTTCCAATCACTAAGAATGAGGTTTAACCATACATGCTTAAAAATTTTAAATGGTAGTAAAAGGACAAATAGTAGACATTCTTAACACACGTATTTATAAAGGCGCGATTACTTTTAAAAACGGAATTATAACCGCTATAGAAGCTCAGGATCATGAGGTAGAACAGTACATCATTCCTGGATTTATAGATGCACATATTCATATAGAAAGTGCTATGTTGGTACCTAGTGAATTTGCGAGATTAGCAGTTATTCATGGTACAGTGGCAACAGTGTCCGATCCTCATGAGATTGCCAATGTTTTAGGGGTGAAGGGGGTTGAATTTATGATTGAAAATGGCAAACAAGTCCCCTTTAAGTTTAATTTTGGCGCCCCTTCTTGTGTACCAGCAACCTCTTTTGAATCGGCAGGGGCCGTGATTGATGCTAAGGCCATTAAAAGGCTTTTAGAACATCCAGATATTAAATATTTAGCCGAATTTATGAATTATCCAGGCGTTTTGTATGATGATCCTGAAGTCGTACAAAAGCTAAAATGGGCAAAGCATTACAACAAACCTATAGATGGGCATGCTCCAGGCTTAAGAGGGGAGGATGTGACTAAATACATTTCGGCAGGGATCTCTACAGATCACGAATGTTTTACCTACGAAGAAGCTTTAGAGAAGTTGCAAAAAGGCATGAAAATTTTAATTAGAGAAGGAAGTGCCGCTAAAAATTTTGAAGCTTTAATCGATTTACTGCCAGAACATTTCGAACACATGATGTTTTGTAGTGATGATAAGCATCCAGACGATTTAATTGTTGGACATATTAATGCCTTGTGTGCTAGGGCAGTTGCTAAAGGTGTAGATCTTTTTAAGGTTTTGCAAGCAGCTTGTATCAATCCTGTTAAACACTACAATTTAGAAGTAGGTGGTTTACAGGTAGGCGATTCGGCAGATTTTATTGTTGTTGAAGATGTGGTTAACTTTAAAACCTTGCAAACGTATATAAATGGTAATTTGGTATACGATAAAGGTACCGTTTTAATTCCTCCTGTGGCTTTTGAAACGCCTAACAATTTTGAATGCGCACCTAAAGTAGTGTCCGATTTCTCATTGCCCTCTTCGGCAGCTCAAATTCGTGTTATTGAAGCTTTAGAGGGGCAATTAGTAACTAACACCCGTATAGAGAAAGCCACGGTGAGAGATGGCTGTCTCGTATCTAATACAGGCACAGATATTTTAAAAATGACAGTGGTGAATCGCTATAAGAATACAGCACCTGCCTTAGCTTTTATAAAAAATATTGGACTAAAAGAAGGGGCCATAGCATCTTCGGTAGGGCATGATTCTCATAATATCATTGCGGTAGGTGTTTCCGATGCTGCTATTTGTAAAGCTGTTAACCTACTTATAGCCGAAAAGGGCGGGATATGCGCCGTATCAAACTCAAAAGAAATGGTGTTACCGCTTCCTGTAGCGGGGATCATGAGTGCTAAAGATGGCCAAAGTGTTGCAACTGCTTATGCTGCTTTAGACGCTATGGCCAAAGCCTTAGGCAGTTCGTTACATGCACCTTATATGACTTTATCTTTTATGGCCTTATTGGTAATTCCCGATTTAAAATTAAGTGACCAAGGTCTTTTTAATGGCACAGATTTTAAGTTTACAACCGTAGAAGTATAGTTTTTTAAAGCTACGATTTACGTTCTCAAACTTTAGTTTTTTCTTTTAAATTTAGCAACCGTTTTATTATGCCTATTTTACGCGATACTTATACACCACGTTTTTTCTTTAAGTCTGGTTTTGTTTCTACAGTATATTCTGGTTTGGCCAGACGCGTTTCTATAACGCAAGAGCGCGAACGTATCTATTTACAGGATGGCGATTTTTTAGATTTAGATTGGAGTTATGCCGCTAAAAAAACCACAAAGCTTATTGTGTTATTACATGGTTTAGAGGGGCATGGACAACGCCCTTATGTGACGGGGGCTGCAAAGCTATTTAATGCCAACGGTATAGATGCGGTATGTGTTAATTTTAGAGGCTGTAGTGGGCATGATAACTTAAAGTACTACAGTTACCATTCTGGAGCTACAGAAGATTTAGAAGCCGTCATTACACATGCACTGTCCAAGACGCATTATGCCGAATTGTTTTTAAAAGGCATTAGCTTAGGGGCTAACATTATATTAAAATATTTAGGTGAACGCGACAACGTGCCTAAAGCTGTTAAAGCCGCTATAGCAGTGTCTGTCCCTTGTAATTTATCTGGGGCTGCCAAAGCGTTACATACTTTAAAAAATAAATTGTATCACGATAGGTTTTTAAAACATCTCGTGAAACGTTTGTCTGAAAAGCAAGAACGTTTTCCGTCGCTTATTAGCAAGTCGGAAATTGCAGAGATTAAAACCTTATACGATTTTGATGAGGTGTATACCTCTAAAGCACATGGGTTTAAAAACGCGGAAGCTTATTATGCGGCCTGCGCGAGTCTTCAATTTTTACCTCATATAAAGGTGCCCACTTTAATTATAAATGCACTAAATGATTCTTTTCTATCACCCGAATGTTACCCTGTTAAAGCCGCAAAAACCAATACGAACTTGCATTTAGAGATGCCCAATCATGGAGGGCATTCTGGTTTTGTTGCTAAAAATAATGTGTATTATAACGAACGCCGTGCTTTAGAATTTTGTAATGCGCATGGAATGAGTTTGTAAGACGTTTTTTTTAGAGAGGTCTTGAATTTAAAAGGAAAAAGAAAGAATTTAAGTCAGTTGTTTTTAAAGATATCATGTAAAAAATCTTATATTTATACAGATTATAACTGTTAATATATGACTACCTACGCCAAAGACCAACCGCTTAAATCACCGTCTGGACCTGTTGCACATGCAAAGGCACAATCGTTTCAATTTAAAGATGATAGAGCGCGTAATAGCTCCCAAATTCAATTAAAAGAAGCTATACATTCCAGTCCAAGAGTTTCAAAATTAGAGGCTAAAGCAGAGGCAATATCTGAAGGCGTACTTCAAAAGAAAGCAAATCAAACGGGATTGCCAGACCAGTTAAAATCTGGGATTGAGCAGTTGTCTGGTCTAGACATGAGCGATACACGTGTGCATTACAATTCTAGTAAACCAGCACAACTTAATGCCCATGCTTATGCACAAGGTACAGACATACACATGGCACCTGGGCAGGAAAAGCATTTAGCACATGAAGCATGGCATGTGGTACAGCAAAAACAAGGACGGGTACAACCCACAACACAGTTAAAAAGCAAAACATTAATTAATGATGATGTGAGCTTAGAGCGCGAAGCAGATGTTATGGGTGCAAAGGCGATGTCTGTTACAAATCATACAGCGAAAACACTGCGAAAACAAATAGCAGGAGAAGTGCTCCCAGTACAACGCGTTACTAAAAAATCTGGAAATACGATAGCAAGTGGTGAGTTTCAAATAAAAATGGAAGACGCTATTTCCTTAAAATTAGAGACACCAACCAAAGATACAGAAGTAACTTATACGCCAAAAGCGACAGCTAATGATGCGAATCCCATAGTTTTAGATCAAATTGTTAGGTCTGAAAACATCGATATTGGTCTGTCAAATTGGAGTGGGGATCCTGAAGAACGTAGAGAGAAACTTAAAGTAGGTGATGGTTGGTTTATGGATCATATGGCTCAAGCCAACCAGCCTAGAACCAAAGCGGATGACCCTGAAGTGTCTACAGCTTATGTAGAAGCTAGTAAAATTAATATAGGTTCAGATCAAGATCCCGAATGGAAAAGTTATAAAGATTACGAGGGAACAGACGTGAATAAAAATGGGAAAAAACATGGTAGAACAATAGAATCTGCTGTGTTGACCGATCACCCAGCCAGTACACAACCATATAATTTTCAAGCTGAAGTTATTGCCAAAGGCAAGGAAGGTGATGCTACTGTAGTTTATGGCAGTGCTAAATGGAGTTTTAAGACAAAAAAGAAAGGTGGGCAAGGCGCAGATAAAGATGACTTGGTAAAGGATAGTTTTGCCATATCATTTCATGATAGCCCTTCAGAGAATTATAAAAAAGCACTTGATAAATATCATGAGGTGTATAGAAATAAATCGGCTGCAACATCTCCAGAGCATGTAGCACAATGGATTACTCAGGCAAAGAAGGCTAATGCAACGCCATTACAAAAAGCTGAAGCTAAGGTTGCGTTAGCAAAAATAATAGCGACTATACGAGTAAATCAAGTTAAAAGTGATAGAGGGATTTTAGATGCAGATCAAAGTGAAGAAATAAAAATTAGACAAGTTCATGGCATACAAATTTACCAATACGACCAAACTGAAGAAGATGCTTATCGCGAAGTGCATGGTGAAACACCATATGAGGCATTAAAGATAGCTCCAAATTCTTCTGCTGCTAGTGAGCATTCGTCTGAAGAATAATAAAAAGGTAGTTTAGTTATAAATACTATGGTTTTGTATCGGTTTGCTTAGATTTCTCAATAATAGCTTTTAATCGGGCTTTATGAGCGTCTTCCTCTTTGCGACGTTTATTTTTTTTACGCGCCATAAGTTTGGAATGCTTCTTTTTATTTTTAGTGTTTTTTTCAGAACCTTTTTTGGCCATTTGCGATCTGTTTGATGTTTTAGAGCCTATAATAATGTAGGGGTTTTATAGAAGTAGACATTACAGATAGTTAATATGCTTCTTTCTATAAACGCTTTTCCAACCAATCCTTCAACTCATAAAAATTTTGAGGTGCCACACCATGTCCTACAGGAAACTCGGCATATACATTTTTAATTTGTAAACGGTTTAAAAAAGGCTGCGTTTGCCTTGCCCAATCTGGAGGAATCACTTGGTCTGCACTGCCATGCGAACAGTAAAAATCTAAGTGTTTGTAATTATGTGTTAATTCAGAAACGTTTTTAGGTAAAATATCATGATTTACATAACCACTAAGAGCTATTACATGTTTAACCTTTTCGGGATAGGTTAATGCTACCGCATAACTTAAAATACTGCCTTGGCTAAAACCTAGAAGCGATATTGTATCAGGATTCACACTATAGTTGGCTTTAACTTCATCTATAAATTTAGCAATACGATCTACAGAGGCTTTGGCTTGTACATTATCGTTCCATTTGCCTTTTTCGGCATCGAAGTTTATAGCATACCATGCATTGCCATAAGGTTGCATGGGGTATGGTGCTCTTACAGAAATAATAAGCAGTTCTTCTGGCAATTCTGTCGCAAAAGAAAATAAATCATTTTCGTCACTACCATAACCGTGAAACAGCAAAAGTAATGGTGCATTTGTTGTTAGCGAAGATGGTCTTACCACGTAGTTTAAAGAAAGTGAAGTTTGTAGCATTAGGCCCCTAGATTTGAAAATAGTTTTTGATATAATTTACCAACGATAGGCATTAGATTAAGTTTGCCAGTTAAGGCGCCCATAAAACCATAAAACCAAAGTGTGATAAAAAAAATATAGACAGCAGTTCGTAGCATAAAGATGTCGAAATTGCTAATTATAGAAAGATTAATAATGATAAAAGTAAGCCATAGGCCTAGAGATTGTCTCACATGAAAGGCCGTAAAAGGGTTTTTTTGTTCGTTATTCATGTAAAAAGCTATAATTACTCCAAAAAAAGTAAGGTAGCTAACTATGGCGTATGTGCCGCCTGTTTTTATATCGTGTTCTGTCATTTTATTTTAAAACCATAATATTATTAGCAATAACACCGTACACCTGTCCTTTAAGTGTAGTGCCTTCAAAAATAGCATTTTGCGATTTAGAGAGGATCTCTGTTTTAGAGAAGGTATAAGTTTGCTCTGGGTTAAAAAGTGTTATGTTAAGTGGGTTTCCTACTTGTATAGGGATAGCTTTTAAGCCAAAGCGTGATTTAGGTTTTGTTAAAAATTGTATGCTGTCCTTCAAGTCAAACAACGTATTTAAGGCGCCAAAGGCACTTTCTAAACCAATGGTACCATAGGTAGCATGATCAAATTCAATCTTCTTAAGCTCAATATCTAAAGGGTTATGATCGCTAGTTACCATATCTATAGTCCCGTCTTTAAGCCCTTTAATTAAAGCATCTATATCACTTTGTGTTCTTAAAGGCGGTTTCACTTTAAATCGGGTATCAAACCCAGTTAAGTCTTCGTCTTTAAAGTGTAAATTATGAATTGCAACACTACAGCTTATATCAAGTCCTTTGGCTTTCGCATTGCGAATAAGATCTACAGATGCAGCGGTAGAAATGGTTGGAATGTGTAGTTTTCCTCCTGCGTACTCTAATAGAAAGATATCGCGCGCCACTTGCAGTTCTTCTGCTAAGGCAGGAATGCCTTTTAAGCCTAGTGAAGTACTGGTAATGTATTCGTGCATTACACCACGTCTTGCGATTTTATTTTCTTGAGGATACGAACATACAAGGCCGTTAAAATTACTGGCGTATTGTAAGGCTATTTTTAAAAGATTAGGATTGGTTATGGGAGTTTTGTAATCGTAAAAAGCAACAGCGCCTGCATTTTTCATATCGAAAAGCTCTGCTAAATCTTCACTATTACTTGCTTTTGTTAAGGCGCCAATAGGTACTACAGTTACTGCAGTATGCTGTCCTTTGGCCTTAATAAAAGAGACCATAGTACTTGTATCTACTACAGGTTTAGTGTTAGGGTTAACCGCAACAGCAGTAAAACCCGATAAGGCTGCCGTTTTAATACCGTTTTCTAGTGTTTCACGTTCTTCAAAACCAGGTTCTCCAAAAGAAGTACTACTGTCAAACCATCCTTGAGAGATGTGAAGGTTTTCAAAGGCAATTTCTTTATAATTATTAGGGTTTTCTAGATTGGTGCCAATAAGGGAAATGGATCCGTTTTCTACTAGAATATCTTGAGTGGTTTTATGAAAGTCACTTTCTACATCAACTATTGTAGCGGATTTTATAAGTATGTTCATTTAAAGAATTTTAATATGAGCATTTCTATAATGAATAGAATTACTGCAAAAATAACAAACCATTTCCATAAGGCGTTAATTTTAGAGTCACTTTTTAAGGTCTCGAAAGCTTCCGCTACAGAACGGCTTGTAATAAGATTAGTTTTTCCCTCTAAATTGTGGTACTGCAATAGGCTTTCTGCCCGGTTATAATTATAGCTTA
>CAZLTR010000093.1:0-12474 GCA_964562415.1 uncultured Hyunsoonleella sp.
TCCATGATGCATTGTAACTTTATCTTAAAAATCAAAAAAATGCTATAACCAAAATAAGCTGAAACGTTTTGGTTACAATAACCGTTAAAAACTAACTTTAATTTTTCATAGGCTTAACCTTTGCTTGATACGCTAGTTTCATATTTGTGAATTAATTAATCTCACAAAATTATGACACTTAAAAACGTATTAACAGTAATTAAATCGTTATTTCTAGGGCTTTTTATAATAGTATCTTCATGTGCTGATGATGGCACCAATGGACAAGACGGTGAAAATGGGCAAGATGGCCTAGATGGCGAAAATGGACAAGATGGGCAAGATGGTGAAAACGGACAGGATATTACTTTTTTCAAAACACAAGCAAACGTAGAATTTGTAGGTGGGGCACCAGAAATCTCTGCTTATGATGCGACAACTCAAACGCTATATGCTACAAACGCTGGCGCTAAACAGGTAGAAGTTATTCGTATTTCTGAAGTTAATACCCCTCAAATTCAAACTCCTATAGACATTACAGCTTTTGGTGGAAATGTAAATTCTGTAGCCAGTAAAAATGGCTTTTTAGCGATTGCAGTAGAGGCAGAAACCTCTACAGATAATGGAAAGGTTATTGTTTTTAAAACAGATAACCTTACAACACCATATTTAGAAGCTAACGCTGGTGCTTTACCAGATATGGTTACTTTTACGCCAGATGCGAAGTATATTATTGCAGCAAATGAAGGCGAACCTAACGCTGCATATTCTATAGATCCAGAAGGTTCTATAACCTTAATAGAAGTGGCGACTAAAACGGTGTCTCAAATTTCTTTTAATGCATTTAATTCTCAAGAAGCAGCATTAGAAGCTCAAGGATTTCGCGTATTTGGACCTGGCGCTAATTTGAGTGCAGATGTAGAGCCAGAATATATCGCAGTAGCATCAAATTCTAAGACGGCCTTTATTGCATTACAAGAGAATAATGGCATTGCGAAATTAGATATAGCCTCTAAAACAATAACCGCTATCTATCCCTTAGGAACAAAAGATTTTTCTGAAACACTTTTTGATGTGAGCAACAGAGACGATCGTGTTGGAAACCTTAATGAATGGCCTGTGTTAAGTTATTACCAACCCGATGCCATTGCGTATTTTGAAGTTGCAGGTACAGGGTACATCATATCTGCTAATGAAGGCGATGCTAGAGATTATGAAGGTTATTCTGAAGAAGCACGCGGCGATGATTTGAATCTAGACCCAGAAGCATTTCCAAACGCGGCAGAGTTACAGGAAGACGCAAATTTAGGACGTTTAAAAGTAACGACTGCTAATGGTGATACTGATGGCGATGGCGATTTTGATGAAATTTATGGCTACGGGGGGCGCTCTTTTTCGATTTGGAGTACTACAGGTAATTTGGTTTTCGATTCTGGAAATGACTTTACACTAAAAACACTTTTCGATTTTGGAAGCTACCCCGAGAGCAGATCTGATGACAAAGGTACCGAGCCAGAAGCAGTAACAACTTATGTCGAAGGTGATAATACTTTTGCTGTGATAGGTTTAGAGCGTAGTGGCGATGTTTTAGTCTATAACATTACAGATGTACACAATCCAATATTTGTACAACGTTTAAGAAATACTTCGCCAGAAGGATTACTTATAATTCCTGCTGCCGATAGCCCTAACGGTAAAATACTTTTAGTGGTGTCTAACGAATTTCCAGACGATGGAAAGCTAAATATATATTCCAAATAAAAGCATAAATCAGTCTTATTTTAAACCCAGCTTATGCATTGAAATATTGTTATGAGGGTTTCATGCCATAACCACTACTATTTTCTTAATTTCTGCGTAGTATCACTACGGTTAAATTAAAAAACATAGCGTAGTGCTAGTGTTTGTAGCAGTTGAAAGCCATAATAGATTTTCTAATGCATCATTTGGATTAAACGTCAGGGGGCACTCTGGCGTTTTTGTTTTGTGCTGTTTTATGCGATATAGTGTAGAGTTACGCAAACTACTCGATAAGAATCTGTATTATTTTAAAAGCGATAGAGGCAAAATAGGTATTATATACTACCTTTGCACTCAATTTACAGCTTATGAGTAATATAGTAGCCATAGTAGGAAGACCAAATGTAGGGAAATCTACATTTTTTAATCGTTTAATACAAAAACGAGAAGCTATTGTAGATGCCGTTAGTGGTGTTACAAGAGACCGCCATTATGGAAAAACCGATTGGAATGGTAGAGAGTTTTCTCTAATAGATACTGGAGGTTATGTTGTTGGTAGTGATGATGTTTTTGAGGCAGAAATAGACAAGCAGGTAGAATTGGCTATAGATGAGGCCGATGCTATCATTTTTATGGTAGATGTAGAGTCTGGTGTTACTGGTATGGATGAAGAAGTGGCCAAGTTATTGCGTAAGGTAACAAAGCCGGTGTATTTGGTTGTAAATAAAGTGGATAATGGGAAGCGGGCTGAAAATGCTGTAGAGTTTTACGCCCTTGGTTTAGGAGAATATTTTACGGTAGCCAGTATTAATGGAAGTGGTACAGGAGAGCTTTTAGATGCAATTGTTGCGGCCTTACCCGAAGACGAAGAGGTGGTAGAGGAAGAATTACCACGCTTTGCCGTTGTAGGACGCCCAAATGCAGGTAAATCTTCATTTATAAATGCTTTAATAGGCGAAGATCGTTATATTGTTACAGACATAGCAGGGACTACGAGAGATGCTATAGATACCAAATACAATCGCTTTGGATTTGAATTTAATCTTGTAGATACCGCTGGTATTCGAAAGAAATCTAAAGTAAAAGAAGATTTAGAGTTTTACTCTGTAATGCGAAGTGTGCGTGCCATAGAACATAGTGACGTATGTTTATTGGTACTCGATGCAAATAGAGGTTTTGATGGACAAGTGCAAAATATTTTTTGGTTGGCCGAACGCAACAGAAAAGGAATTGTGGTTTTAGTTAACAAATGGGACTTGGTAGAAAAAGACCATAAATCGGTTGCCGCTTACGAAAAAATGATAAGAAAGCAAATGGAACCGTTTACAGATGTGCCTATTGTATTTATATCTGCTTTAACAAAGCAACGCATTTATAAAGCTATAGAAACAGCTGTTGAAGTCTATAAAAACCGTTCTAAAAAAATAAAGACGAGTCAGTTAAATGAGGTGTTCCAGCCTATTATAGACCGTTACCCTCCACCAGCTTACAAAGGGAAGTTTGTTAAGATTAAATACATCATGCAATTGCCAACACCACAACCACAATTTGCATTCTTTTGTAATTTACCGCAGTATGTAAAGGACCCTTATAAACGTTATTTGGAGAATAAACTACGTGAAAATTTTGGATTCACGGGGGTGCCTATTAGTGTGTACATGCGTAAAAAATAAAAGCATAGTTCTATTATATAGGTGTAGTTTGCTCATTTAGAAAGGAAGAATTCTAATTCAATAAAAGTTGTATTGTTTTAGCAGTTATATTTGTTGCTAAATACATATAACTATGGCAAAAATAATCCTCGCACTGTGCTTGATCTCATTTTTAGTCTTTAAAGGAGAAGCGCAAAAGATTATTCATAACCCAGATTATATTTCAAAAAATTTCAATGCTATAGTTTCTAAAATAGAGCTTAATGAAAGTGCTACTATTTTACATTTTCTTGTTAAGGCTCCTCGTGCAAAATGGGTTGTAGTTCCTAAAACAACTTATATAGAAGATGCTTCGGGTAAAGGGCGTAAACTCTATGTTGTTAAAGCCGAAGGGATTAGTTTAGGTGAAAAAATAATTATTCCTGTAACCGATGAGATTCGATATAGCTTGTATTTCCCACCATTATCCAAAACTGTAAGACGTATAAATTATGGTGAGTCTAATCCTGGAGGGAATTGGTACATTTATAAACTTAATCTTACTAGGAATGGTAAAATTTTTTTAAGGATTTACGATGCTTCTAAAGTAAAGTATAGTGTGCAAAACTATCGCGAGTCGGTTATAAGATATAAGGTTAAAGATAAAAAGCAAAGCAAACAAGCCTTCTTAGTAGAGGATTCAAAAATGACATTGTTACCAACAGCTTTGCCAGACCATTTTTTTGGGAGCTGGTACGATAAGTTTGGAACCTTGCTATTTATTGCTACACCAGATTATGTGGTTTTAAATTCGAAATTACAATACTACCTTAAAATTAGAGAAACTGGGGTACATAAATATGATATAGAGACTTCATTTAATTTTATAGAAGTGCTACATCTAGATGCTAATGTTATGACGCTTCGAACAGACCGACTTATAACCTTAAAAAAAGGGACTCCTTTAAAAAAAATACCAGAAAAAATTCAAGGCAAATGGAGGCCTTGGAATGGAGCAGAAAGCATTACTGTAACTCAAGAAGCCTTTCTTATAGCTACAGAAGACTCTAAAACCAATCGCACACAGAATTATAAAATAGATTATGTAACACCCTCAGAAAACGGTGAGTTATTGTGGGTTGTTTTATATTATAAAGGCGATTATAAAATCTTTTTTTTAAGAGCAGTAGAAAATGGTTATGTCTTATACCCTAGGGGTAGGGAGGATATTACATATAAAAAGATCGAAAATTAGAAATGCAGTGTAGTCTTGCGATACAAATAAGGTTGGTGTTGTTATTAGTAGTCCTAATTCCAGGTGCTGTGTTTGGGCAAATGAGGAGCAGACTGCCTTCGCAATTGTCAAATTATATTGTGGGGGCTTGGGTAGATGCCAAGCAAGATGTTGTGCTTATTATTTCTAGAGATTATATGGTCGTAGAAAATCAACTCTATAATTATAATGATATTGTTTCCGAAAGGAAGAAAATCTATTTTACGTGTGTGTACAAGCATGGGGTAAAGTATTTAAACACCGAAAAAATTAGTAATTCTAAGCTCTATCTAGATGAAGGTGATAAAATACGT
Organism: uncultured Hyunsoonleella sp.; assembly: GCA_964562415.1. Lineage (GTDB taxonomy): Bacteria > Bacteroidota > Bacteroidia > Flavobacteriales > Flavobacteriaceae > Jejuia. The sequence goes on from CAZLTR010000093.1 coordinate 4,938, forward strand.
GTGCTTACCAAATTAGAATCAGAAAGAAATACGGTATTACCAGAATCTTTAAGAGGAGATTGGTATTTAAACGACACTAAAATAGATGTGAAAGAGACGGGAATTAGCTTTCTGGATAAATTTTATCAAATAGATAATGCTGTGTCTTCTAATGGTACTGATTATAAAATTATGGTTTACAATAATGGTGTTTATAATTTAGTATACAGTTATATAAACGCTAAAGGCCATTATTTAAACACCAATTTTTCAACAGTAAAGATTTTTAAGAAGGCATCGTTTTTTGAAAAACACAAAAAGATGATGTCATTATTTCTACTGGGATTTGTGTTATTAATAGTTTACTACGTATTTAGAATAAAAGTAGGCATTGCCAAAAAAAATGAACGGACAAAGCGCGCTTTATTAGAAATGGAGTTGAAAAGTATAAGGTCGCAGATGAATCCTCATTTTTTATTTAATGCGTTGAGTGCTATTCAAAACTTAATTAATAGGAATGATAATGAAAAAGCAAATCATTATTTAATTCAGTTTGCACAACTCATGAGGTTAACTTTAGATAAGTCTGAAAAAGGGATAGTGCCTTTAGAAGACGAAATAAAGTCTATACAAAAGTATTTGGAGTTAGAGAAATTGCGTTTCTTTTTCGATTATCGTGTAGAAGTTAATGCTAATGTAGATGTCATCCAAACCGAGATTCCTGCAATGCTCATTCAGCCCTTTGTAGAAAATGCCATAAGTCATGGGTTAAAAGAAAAAGACGGAGATAAATGTTTGGTTGTAAGGTTTAAGGCAGACAAAGGTGTGTTGTTAACAATTATAGAAGATAATGGTGTAGGCATAACTGCTGCGACAATTCAAAAAAAGAGGCAAGGGGCAGACAAAGACAGGGCTTCTTATGGATTAAAGTTGGCAGAAGATAGGATAAAACTTATAAAGGATAGTTACCAAACTGATGTAAAGATTAAAATTACAGATCGTTCTGTAGCTGATAATTATGAAACGGGAACTAGAGTGGAGATAAGGTTGCCGTTAAAGTATTAAATCAAAGCAAATTAAATATAGAATATGCAAATTAGATGTGTTATAATAGATGATGAAGCTCATAATTTAGAAATTTTGAAACGATTGCTAACTTCAAATTGTACAAATGTTACTATTGTAGGTACAGCAACTTCAGCTCATGAAGGGAAGGCTTTGATTTTAAAAGAAGCCCCCGATTTGGTTTTTCTAGATATTGAAATGCCTAGAATGAACGGGTTTTCCATGTTAGAAAGTCTCGATAAAGTTGATTTTCAAATTGTTTTTGTAACCGCTTATGGTAAATATGTTTTAAAAGCGATTAAATCTTGTGCATTAGATTATTTAATGAAACCTATTGATGTTAGAGAATTAGTAGATGCTGTAGCTAAGGTGTCGGATATTGTTAAAAAACAAAAAGAAAATAGAAAGCTGCAAGTGTTGGTTGAAAATTTAAAGAATATTAACGAAGCTCCAAAAATAGCTCTTCCAACAGCTGAAGAACTTTTTTTTGTGGCAGTAGATGATATTGTGCGCTGCAAAGGAGAGAATAATTACACCATGTTTTACCTTGCAGATGGAACCTCCATATTGGTGTCTCGTACATTAAAAGAATGGGACGACTTGTTGGCAGGTCATGCTTTTATTAGAACACATCAATCGCATTTAGTTAACAAAAACTATGTAAAATCCTATGTTAAAAAAGATGGAGGCTATATCCTAATGAAGGATGGAAGTAAGGTAAATGTCTCTAAACAAAGGAAAGAGCAAACATTAAACCTGTTGGTGTCTTTAAAATAAAATTCTAGATAAATAGGATAGAATTCTAAGTAAATACTGCAATGCACTAATTGTTACTGTATTTAACTAATTGAGATGTTTATATTTAGTACAATTATAGCACTCAAATAGTAGTGCATGTAGATTGCTGTACAGTAACATTAAAATGTTTAATTATAATATCAATTTAGGAGAAAACTAAATTGAAAGGAATCCTATTATGTCAACTTTAATAAAATTTGTAACCTTATTATTGCTGTGTTTATCTAGTAGATGCGCTCCCAAAGCAAAAAATATTGCAGTAGAGCCTGTAAATATTGAAGCAAGCAGTAGTGTGAAATATAAATTACTTTCAAGAAAACAAGTTGAAAACAAATGTTTTTTGCATAGTTAAACATACGTAAAGACTGCTCCTGCAAAATGTAATTTAAACCCATATCGATTGTGAATGTTAAATACCTCATGCTACTATTAAGTTTGTACAGCAGCCTAGTATATAGCCAAAAAATAATAGAGCGTCCAGATTTAGGAATTAATAATTATCCTGGAGATATTGTTAAAGTGGAAGTTTTAGCGCAAAGTACGTTGGTGTATTTTGAGCTTAAAGGAAAGCCAGGGGGAACACTTCCAGAGCATCAAAATGCTTACATTGTAGATGTTGCAACTCAAACAGAATTAAAGGTTATTAAAGCAGAGGGCATTCGTTTAGGGGCAAAAAATACAATGCCCAGCACAGGAGTGCTTACGTATACATTGCAATTTCCTAAGTTAAAACCTGAAACAAAATGGATTGATTTTATATCGGGTAAAACAAAGAAAAGTTGGTTTATATATGCTGTTTTTTTAGGAAAAAAGGATAAAGCTGTTCCAAAAGCTGTGAAGACTTGGTTAGATCAAGAAGTGTCAACGCCTACCAAAGCGCCTTTAAAAGATTACACAACAGATGCTTTTTTTAATAAAAACAAAGGGCGATTAGTGGGATATATAAAAGGGTATTCTTCTCGATTAGGATTTAAAACAGGTATAATATATGCTAAAAATAAGGTTACAAGAGAACAATACCCTATTGTGGTGCCCGTTGCTGAAAATGGACGTTTTGAAATTGATGTGCCACTGTCGCATCCCTCTTCTTTTTCATTAAAATTTGGTAAGATAAAAAGGTGTTCAGTGTACTTAGAACCCGAACAAACTCTTGCAGTTATAGTTGGTGCTAAAGATTACTATTTAGGGGATTTAGCAGAAACAGCTAAAGAATTATCTGCATTTCGATTGATACGAATGTCTGGCCGTAACTTTAAAAAACACATAACAACATTAAAACCAAAAATATTTAAAAAGCGTCAACTTGCAATTTATAAACGCAATGAGGCAAAAATAGCGGCTTATTTAAAGGCGCATAATATAAAACCAAATTCTAAATCTGCGATTTTGTTGCGGCATAAAAATGAAATGGCAAATGCAAGTAACTTGATAGATTTTGAAAAGAGAAGAAGTAGGGCTCGAGAAAAGGATAGCACTAATTTAGTGTTAAAGACTACAGCAGATGCATCGTATTATGATTTTTTACAGAATATTGATTTTAATGCTAAAAGTCTTTTGGTATTAGAAGACTTTTCAAAATTTATTAACCGTTTAGAATTTTCTAATCCTCTAATTGTTTCACCTAAACGTGATATTATACGGTCCAAAACAACATTTGAAACCTATCTTGAAGAAGAAGGTATTACGATAACAGCGGCAGACAAAGCGCATCAAGCAAGCCGTAGCAGTAAGAAAATCGTATCGGCAAAAGAATATTATGCGCATTTCGATAAATTTAGTGCCGCTTACAAGAAAGCACATGTAGACTACGTTGCAAAATACGTGACGCCTTTACGTGAAGATGGTGCAGGTGATTTTTTGCTTGAGAAATGGCGTTTAAGAGACTCCGTACTTGTTAATACGTTTCATAAAGCTAAAGGTTTAGTTTACGATGTTACAAAAATTAGAGCACTAGATTACGATTTAAAACAAATTAATAATGCGGAAAACGCCAAGACCTACTGGGAGGCTTTAAGTGCGCAGATAAAACACCCTTTTTTAAAGGAAGAAGGTGCGCGTTTTGTGGCTAAAATGTACCCTAATATACCGCAAATATCAAAAACAGGAATAGATGGTAAAGCGCGTCATACTGCGAAAATAGAACCTACTGTATATGCTTTACCAGAAGGTAAGGGTAAATCTATCTTTGAAAAGATAATAGCGCCTCATAAAGGTAAAATAGTGTTTGTAGATTTCTGGGCGACTTGGTGTGGGCCATGTGTTTTTGGAATTAAGAATATGGAAGAGACACGTAAGAAATATGTTAATCAAAACGATTTTGATTTTGTTTTTATAACTGACGAGTCATCTCCCGAAAAAAAATATAATGCTTTTATAGCAGATCAAGACTTAAAAAATACAACACGTTTGTCTGAAGATGAATTTAATTATTTACGACAATTGTTTGAATTCAATGGGATACCGCGTTATATTTTGGTAGATAAAAACGGTAATGTAGTGAATACCAATTTTTCTATGTATCGTTTTAATGAGCAACTCGATACTATTTTAGAAACCTATAAATAGATCGTTAATTGTTTGCGCTTTTTAATTTAATTATGATAACAGTAAAAAAAAGTAAACAGAGCCTATTGTTAATGGCTTTGCTGTTTGTTAAGACATTAGTTATATCGCAAAGTATATCTAAAATTCAAGATGCGGTAGTGCAATTGCCAGACGAATTAATAGGAAGTTGGCTTTTAGCAGATGGCAGTCGTCAATTTCATTATGGTTTTTATACTAAAAAGGCCGTTTTTAGTCGCAAAATATGGGGTTATAAGTCAGTAGATGTCAATGGGAAACGTATTAAAATTACTTTACAAAACAATAACGAAGAAAAACATATTTATGCGGAATTAAAAAGAAATAAAAAGGCATACATTGGTGATACACCAAACAATTTAAAAACGTACAGTCTTAAGCCTAAAGCAAATTCAAGATATAAAGAGAAAAACGATATGCACTATAAAGGCACATTGTTTAAGAAAGGAATGGCGATGTATTCGGGTGTCATTGTTGGCTATGAAACACAAGAAAAAACGAATGAAGGCATTATTGTTTTAGTGAATAACATAATTACTGGTGTAGAAGAAACGTATAAGGCAGAAATAACACCAAACGGATATTTTTCTACAGTATTTCCTGTGACACACCCACAACAAGTAAAGATTAAATTACCGCATTATCAAATGCATGTTTTTGTGATTCCAGATAAAGAAACGTTTCATGTTGTTCACGATAAAGCATCTTATTTTATGGGGGATTGTGCGCAAATAAATTCAGATTTAAATTTGGTAGATTTAGATGACGTACTTCAAATGCATAACGTTATAGAGCGAATAGGTACAATGTCTCCAAAAGCCTATAAGAAATTGTGTTTTGATAAACGAGATGCAGCAAAACAACAATTAAAAGCGATTAAAAATAAATATGCTATATGTGCTAAAGCTTTTCAAATTAAAACCTTAGATATAGACTATAAAACACTTTGTAATATTCTAGAATATCAAAGATATAGATTTACATTAGTGAGAGAAAACAAAAAAATAAAGAATGGGGAAAGCAAAAAACCTTATAAAAAGGTTAGGGTAAAAAAAGGCTATTATAATTTTATAAATGAAACCCATTTAAAAAAGGAAGTAGCTGTTTTGTCTAAAAATTATTATGATTTTATAGATCGATTAGGACATAAAAAACGTTTATTTAGAAAAAAGGGGGCTAGATTAGACCTCCCAGAAATAGGTAATGCTTTACAGGAAATAGGGTATACGTTAACAGACCAAGAGGTGTATTTATTAGAAGCCTATAGAAAAATTGGTAGATTAAATGAGAGATTGCCGCTTTCTATAGTAGAAGCACAAGCCCAAATTATTAACGAACATCGCGAGAACTATTTAAAATATTACGGTGAAACATTGGGGGATTTTATAAAGAATAAAAGTATTTCAGCCAGTGTAGCTAGGTATTTAAAAGCACGTGATAGTATTAGTCTAGAAGAACAAAATTTTATAAAGAGCCTTAACTATAGACACGAAGGCGAAGCAACTACAGCAGTAAACGTATTCAAACAAATTTGTGGAGCGTTTGAAAAAGAATTTTATAAGAGGTATAAAAATGAAATACCTAAAATAAAGGCGAGTCGAGAACGCGATGCAGGAATAGATGGTTTTAAAGCACATTATGGCGTTTCTGAGGGGTTAGTTTTCGATCTCATGATATCTCAAAGCGTAAGCGAATATATGTTAGCATTTTATGTGTATTCGAAAGCGCGACTAGAAGTCGTACGTCAAAAAATTAAAACGCCTTTTGTTTTTAAATATCTAGAAATGTTAAATGAAAGGGGGAAGTAGGTTATGTGCTAGTTCATAAAATAAGTAGACAAATTACCAACTTCCAGAAGCACCGCCGCCGCCGAAACCACCGCCGCCGAAACCACCACTAAAGCCACCGCCACTACCACCAGAAGACCAACCACCGCCACCAGATCCCCAGCTGCTGGAAGAGCCACGACTGTAGCTGCCTCTGCCCATATTACTTAAGATGATAGCTTCTAAAATACTGCCAGTATGAGATCGGCGTCCGCCATTACGGCCACCACCGCGTTTGTTTTTAGAAATGGAAATTAGAATAATAACAAATATAAAGAAGATTATGATTGCAAATCCTAACGGAAAGCCGCCCTGCGTTTTGCGGGTTTGAGACGCTTTATATTCGCCATTCATAACTTTAATAATGGAATTGATACCATTATTTAGCCCCCCATAATAGTTGTTTTGTTTAAAATATGGGATAATGTCTCTGGTAATAATGCGCTTAGAAAGTGCATCTGTTAAAAGATGTTCTACACCATATCCCGTATTGATAGCAATTTTACGGTCGTTTTTAGCCAATAGTATTAAAATACCATTATCTTCTTTGGCTTGCCCAATACCCCATGCTTGTCCCCATTGCGCTCCTAAATAATTAATGTTTTCGCCGTTTGTGGAGTTGATAATGGCAACTACAATTTGGGTAGAGGTGGTATCGGCATAGGCTATAAGTTTTTGTTCTAAATTGCGTTTTTGAGGCGCAGATAACAGATTTACACTATCGTATATACTGGTTTGTTTTTTAGGCTTTTGCGGAATTTCAAATTGAGCAAGAGCAGGACTGCAATATCCTAATATTATAAGACATAGTAGGAACTTTGTAAAATAAGCTCTTCTAAGCGTAATGAATTGAAAACTGCGAAAAAAATACTGCATATAAACTACTAACCTTTAGAAATATCATTAGATAACTCGTTCGTATCATCACTAGTGTATGGGAAATACGTTTTAAGTTGGAGTCCCACCTTTCTAATCCCATCTACTAATCCTTGTTTAAAATAGCCCTTTTTAAAATGGGTTAAGATACTGTCTTTAGTGCTGTCCCAAAAATTATCTCCCACAACAGTGTTAATCCCTTTATCTCCATAAATGGCAAAGGTTTTATCTTCTATGGCAACATAAATCAGCACCGCATTTCTTAGTTTGGTATTGTCCATTTTAAGGGTGTGAAATAGTTCTAAAGCACGCGGGGTCACATCGCCTTTAGCGCTTTTCTCTAGGTGTACGCGTATTTCTCCAGAGGTATCCAACTCTGCCAAGCGTATTGCTTCTACAATCTCTTGTTCTTC